>CAUUAF010000039.1:0-14895 GCA_963543085.1 uncultured Treponema sp.
CTATAAATTGCAAAGAAAAAAGGAGATGTTTGAAAGATATAAAGTTGTTAATTCAAAAATTCAATCACATTGCTGGCAACTAATTCTTTTTCATCATCACTAAAAATTAAATGAGAACTTTTTTCTAGCACTAAATATTGTGCATTAATTTTTGAACTGATAAAATCTTGAACATTGATAGGAACTAATTTATCTTTTTTGGAAAGAACAACTAAAGGTGTTGTTTTGATATAAGGCAAGGCTTTTTTAGCCATTTTCTGTATTGTATAAAAATCATCAAGCTTTGCCATATAATGGTAAGATTTATAATCTTTTATTGCTTCATTATATTTTTCATCTTGAAAAGAGGAAAAACTTTCGCGTTTAACTTCTTTTAAGAATGGTTTTACAAATTTCATTAATGGTAATGGAATGCCCTTATTAACCACCTTAAATGCTGGAGCAAAAAGAAAAAGTTTTTTAACATCAAAATATCGAGATAGAATTGTTGCCAATAAACCTCCCATAGAATGCCCACCTATATAGACTTTATCATGCTTACTAGCTAGGTCGATATAAGCATTTGAAACACACATTAGCCAATCTTTCCAACTAGAAGATAAAAAGTCTTCTTTGCAAGTGCCGTGTCCTGGTAATCGAGGAACCAAAACAGTGTAACCTAAGTCATTTAATTGACGAGCAAACCAGCTGAGTTCATAAGGTGTTGCACTATAGCCATGAAGTAAAAGAATTGCAGGCGAAGCCTTTAAGCCTTGAAAAAAAATAGTAGATGTGAAATCATGCGTTGTTATTGGATAATTATCAAAAAACATTCTTTATCTCCTTTATAGTACACCTTCATTATAATCAAAACTATTGCATATTACTACATAAGAAAACCTCTAAAAATATCCCTAACTGGCTTTTCAAGTCAATTTTTAGAGATAACATAATACTTTAACAATTTATAAAAAATATACTATAATTCCCAATCTATTTTGGTAAACTTATGGAACTTTTATCACCTGCAGGAAACTTTGAAAAACTAAAATTTGCATTTAGCTATGGTGCTGACGCTGTTTATATTGGCTTAAAAAACTTTTCTCTTCGTGCAAAAGCAGATAATTTTTTTGATGATGAATATAAACAGATTTCTCAGTTAAAGGAACAATATAAAAAAAAAGGACAAGAAAAAAAACTTTACTGTGCCTTAAATATTTCTTTTCATAATGAAGATATTTCATCTCTTTTAGAAAACATAGAATATTTCACTTCATATCCAATTGATGCATTCATAATCCAAGATTTAGGCATTGTCAAAATAATATCTTCATATTTTCCCAAAGCAAAATTACATTTAAGTACACAAGCAAATTGCATTAATAGCGAAGCTTGCAAGGTGTATCGAGATTTAGGTTTCTCTCGTGTTGTTTTAGGACGTGAAGCAAGTCTTAAAGACATAGAAAAAATTAAAACTGAAGTTAAAGACTTAGAACTTGAATGCTTTGTGCATGGAGCTATGTGCATTGCCTATTCTGGACGTTGCCTAATTAGTGCATATTTAACAAATAGAAGTGCAAACAAGGGTTTATGCACACATTCTTGTAGATGGAACTACAAATTATATAAAAAAGAAATAGAGAAAAATGAATGGTTATGTGAAGAAGAAGAAAGAAAGGGAGAGTTTTTTCCAATGGAAGAAGGAGATGATTACACTTCAATTTTTTCTTCTAAAGACCTTTGCATGATAGACTATCTTAAAGAGATGAAAGATGCAGGGGTAGATTCTATTAAAATTGAAGGAAGGATGAAAAGCTTATACTACACAGCTTTGGTTACAAGGGCATACCGAAAAAAATTAGATTTGATTGAAGGGAAAATAACGGAAAAAGAGGCATTACCTTTTATTGATGAACTTTATAATACTTCACACAGAAAATTTGGAACAGGTTTTTATTTTTCTTCAGATGATGCAAACGAAACTGTGAAGGGAGAAACCACAAGTCCATATAAGATGATGGGAATAGTAGGAGAAAAGTTATTTGAAGGAGAGTATGAGTTTATACCTAAAAATAAACTTGAAGTTGGCACACTAATTGAGTATGTAGCTCCTGACATTGCCTCAATCAAAGATGATTGCTATAAATTGCTAGATTATACAACAAAAGAAGAAATAAATTGGACAGCACAAGGGCATAGAACCATAATAAAGACTCATAAGAATATAGAAAAAGATTTTATTGTGAGAGCTTTGGAAAAACAATGAAGGTTTATACAAATTTTTGGATAGGCTCGACCCAGAAAATGCATAAATTATAAAACACCTTATGAAAAAAGGTGTGAAGGATAGTTTTTTATTTCTTTAACATTAGGGAACCCTTGTACAACTTCGCTTGACAAGCGACAATTATGGTTGTTAATACTACCAAATTCCAACAGTCAAATTCTGTACTTTTTCTCTCTTTTATAATAACATACAACTCATGAAACTAGATGATATTAAAAACTTAAAAGTAACTATCATGGGGTTAGGTCTTCATGGTGGAGGACTAACAAGTGCAAAGTTTTTTGCAAGATATGGAGCAAATGTTACAGTTACTGACTTAAAATCTGAAGAAGAACTAAAGCCTTCAGTTGAAGCATTAAAGAATATTAAAGGCATTCGCTTTGTATTAGGTGAACATAATATTGAAGATTTTGAAAAAGCTGACTTAGTTATTAAAAATCCTGTTGTTAAAAAGTCAGGAAATAAATATTTGGAAAAAGCCAAATGGATTGAAAGTGATATTTCAATATTTTTAAAACTAACTAAAGCA
This sequence comes from uncultured Treponema sp., assembly GCA_963543085.1. GTDB lineage: Bacteria > Spirochaetota > Spirochaetia > Treponematales > Treponemataceae > Treponema_B. The sequence continues at coordinate 2,796 of CAUUAF010000039.1, forward strand.
CCAATCCTAGCTATTACAGGCACCAAGGGAAAATCTTCAACAGCAAAAGCTCTACACTATGGGCTTACGCATTTAGGCTACAATGCTTTTCTTGGTGGTAACATTGGTTGTAGTCCTCTAGTATTTTTAGAAGAAACAAATGAATCCACTCCTGTAGTCTTAGAACTTTCTAGTTGGCAATTAAGAGACTTAGAAAGTTGCAAAGAATTTAAGCCTCATCTTGCAATAATAACACCTATAATGAAAGATCATCAAAATTGGTATTCAAGTATGGAAGAATATGTGGATGACAAAAGCATAATTTTTCAAAATCAAAAATATGAAGACTTTTTGATTTTAAACTACGATGATGAGTGGGGGCATAAGATGGCAACTAAAGCCCATGCAAATATTTTTTGGTATAGCACTACTCCTCTCCCTCAAAACTTAAAAGGTTGCTTTTTAGAAAAAGATGGGGGTAGTTTTCAAGAAAATGGAAATATACTCCCATTAATGACTAATAATGCAAAAGTGAAAGGGGAAAAATCTCGCTCTAATATTCTCAATGCCTCTTTAGCTCTTTTTTTAATGGGCAATGATAGCAAAAAAATAATTGAGGTAATGAAAAATGCAGAAGGATTGGAACACAGAATGGAATTCTTTTTTAAGAGCCAAAATGATATTTCATTTTATAATGATAGTGCTGCTACAATTCCGGAAGCAACATGTGCTGCTCTTTCTTCCTTTGAAGAACCTCCTATTCTAATAACAGGAGGCACAGACAAAAGTCTTGACTTTACCCCTCTTGCAGAAAAAATAAGCAAAGCTAAAAACATCTTTTTGCTACGAGGAAGTGCAACGGAACGTCTAAGATTACTTTTGGATAAAAAGAATATTTCGTATTTTGGACCATACAACAACTTAGACGAACTTCTTTTAAAGCTTAAAGGTATAGTAACAAGCAAAGATAATGTAGTTTTTTCTCCCGCTTCTAGTAGTTTTGAGCTTTTTAAGAATGAATTTGATAGGGGTAACTCTTTCAAAACAAAAGTGAAAGAACTATTTTCATAAAAAACACCTTAATTTTAAGGAGCCTAATTGCTCATGTTATGAATGTGTTGAAAATGATAAATAACAATTAATATATTGACAAACTTTTATATTTGTAATAAGTTCAATTACATCAATTGTCATTGATTCGGGCAATAGCGTAGCTGGTTAGCGTACAAGTCTGGGGGACTTGGGGTCCCCGGTTCAAGTCCGGGTTGCCCGATATTTTTTCAGCTTAACAAATAAGTTTTATATCAAAAAAAATAACACTAAGTACTTCAAGTTTTACCACCCTTAAACACAGCATAATTTCCCTTGACACCTCATATATTTTGAATTATCACAACATGTGTATACGTTAAAATATTATTAAACTCAAAGGAGATGTTTATGAGGTAAAAATATAAAAGAATGGAGAACTTAGCCTTCTTTGAATATGGTAGTATTAAAAGCGTATATTTTTTCAGAATGTAGCGAGCTAGCCCCTATCAATTAATAGTTGAGAAAACAATTTAAGTTGATAGGGGCTTTTTTGTAGCTACATTGTAGTTATAAAGCTACACAACATGTCTAGTCTTTTTTAATGAACATATAAAAAGAAGCTGAAAAAATTAAAAGATAGCCTACAATGCTATAAGGGTCAGGAAACTCTTCATAGAAGATAAAGCCCATTAAAGATGCAAAGATAACTTGAGAATAATCGTATAGTGAGATTTCTTTGCCAGGGGCATGAATATAAGCTTGGGTTACGGCAAATTGTGCCAAAGCTCCAGAAATACTTGCACCTATTAAATAAACTATCTGAATGCTTGCCATATGCTTATAAAAAATAATAGAAAATGGTAGCATTATAAGGCAAGAAATAAGAGAAAAGAAAAACACAATCACCGCCCCGTTTACACTATGCTTTGAAAGTGCTCTAATGCATGTGTATGCAGCTCCTGCTCCCATAGCTCCACAAGTTGCAATTATAGCGTAGGTTGTGTAATTGCTCCCAGAAAAGCTAGGCTTTACAATCAAAAGAGAAGCTAAAAAAGCTACAATGATGGCAATAAACTGATATGGTTTTATTTTTTCCTTTAAGAATAAAAATGAAAAGATAACAACAAAAAAAGGAGCAAGCTTAGAAAGAGTTGAAGCATCTGATAGTTGCAATTCAGTCAAAGCATAAAAATTACATACAATGCCTATGGTTCCAAAAAGGGCTCTAGAAATTAAAAGAGGAATAGCAGACGTCTTTATATGAATTGCCTTTCTTTGTTTTAAGATGACAACTAAAGATATAATAAAAGCCCCTGCATTTCTAAAAAAAGCCTTTTGTATTGGTGGTAAATCACCAGAAAGTTTAACAAATAAGTTCATCAATGCAAAAAGAAATGCTGAAATAATTATAAAAATAATGCCTTTTTGTTTTCCTGTCATAGCTATATATTTATTTGGAACCTCTCCACTCCTTTAATTGCTCTTCTATTAACGCCTTGCCTTCTTCCAACACTTTTAATTGTTCTTCTTTTGTTGTGGGAGGAGGAAACACTTTCAAAACTTTCACTCTATAGCCATCTCCCTTTATCTTTTTGATAAATTGGTTTAATGAAGAAACACTATAGCCACCATCCAATGCACATACTGCAACAGGCAAAGGCTCTTGATTTAGAAATCTCCTAAAACCTGCACTATGAAAAGTGTGAACACTACCATCTTTACTTCTTGAACCTTCAGGGAAAATAACAGGTAAATAGTTTTTCTCTTTTACTTTAATAGCAAACCTATCCACTGCCATCATAGCTTGGCTCGGGCTATTGTGTCTTTTAACAATGCAATGGTCTCCCGTTTTTAACATAACAGAAACTAAAGGCACATGATTTATAAGCTCATACTTTGCCATATATTTCATTCTATCTTGCTGCAAAAACCTCATATAAACTACAATATCTAAGAGACTTTGATGATTTGAAATAACTAAATATTGTTCTGGTAATTTTTTCTTTGATTCGTTATCAGCAAAAAAGCCAAAATGTAAATAACATTTTAATACAGAAAATATTAACCTTGCAGCCTTTGTTGTAATTGATCTATTAACATAAGTACAGCCTCGCCTAAAAAAAGCATAGCAAAAGCTATTTAAAAACATTCTCCAAAACAAAATTCTAATCACACATAAAGCTGCTATAACTTGCCCCATTTATTTTTTCTCCTACTCTTTAATAAAATCTTTGATAGTGTATATTATTTTTTCAAAATTTGCAAAACACTCTTTAGTTTTTGGAATGCTATCTAAAAACATTTTTCCATAGGGTTTAGTAATAATACGTTTATCAAGCACTGTAACCACTCCCCTATCTTTACCAGTCCTAATTAAGCGCCCAAAACCTTGCTTAAAAAGAATAACTGCCTCAGGAAGATTTAAGCATGCAAAAGGATTAAAACCTCTCTTTTCTAGTGCATGAGCTCTAGCTAATAACACAGGATGGTCTGGCACTGTGAATGGCAATTTTACCAATATTAAGTGAGTCAAAGCTTCCCCTGGCACATCAATACCTTCCCAAAAAGACATGGTTGCAAAAAGGCAAGCCGAGATATTATTTTTGAAATCTTCAAGTAATTTAATACGTGGCTTATCTCCTTGTGTATATATTTCAATATTGCTTTTTAGTTTTTCTTTAACATACTCAGAAGAGTCTATAAGCGAAGAATAAGAAGTGAAAAGCACTAAGGCTCTTCCATTGGTTGCTTCTATCAAGGAAAGAATAGCTTTGTTAATTACATCTTGAAAAGATTTTTCGTTTGGTAGCGGAATATCGTTTGGAACAGATAGCAAAACATTTTCTTCATATAAAAAAGGAGAAGGAAAAGAAGCCTTGGATATTTCAAAACTTTCTTCTCTTAAGCCTACTCCATTTAGATAATATCCAAAGTTCTTACCAACTTGTAATGTTGCAGAAACACAAATTGCAGACTCTAACCTTGAAAAAAGATATCTCTTTAATATTGAAGCAATATTTAAAGGTGTTTGGATAAAGCTAACTTCTTCAACTCCATTAGATGTCCTTTTTTCAAACCAAAACACAGTGTCTTCTATTTCTTCATACTTTAGAAAATTATTTATCAATCCTAAAATAGAAGTCATCTTTTGAATTACTAAAAATATTTTGTGCTTATCATCTTTATTATCTTCTTCTAATATATCAGTTATTTTAGAAAGATATCTAACCATGTTAAAAATAGCTTGATTTAACTTTTTAAATCTTTCTAATAACTCATTCAATTGTTCAGATGATAAATCTGTTATAGAAACAGCACTAGAGTTTAAAAGAAATGGAATAGCATAAACATCAAGAAGGTTAATAGCTTCCAATAAGGTAGTTTGCAATGTCTCAAATTCTTTTAGATTCACTTCTTGAACTATATAGCTTAATTCAACAATCACTCCTTTTTTTCTTCTTTTGGTTGTTTGTAAATAAAGAGTTGACAAAAGCCTTTTAATATCCTTTTGAGACATACTCGAAGAAAAAAAGTTTATTGCAGTTTTTTTTATTGAATGAGCTTCATCAAAAACTAAATATTTAAAAGCTGGCAACACAGAAGGTGTTCTTTGCTCTTCATCTGTTTCATCTTTCTCTAAAGCTTCATCATCCATTTTAATTTTTACATCAGCAAAAATAAGGTGATGGTTCGCAACCACAATTAACGAAGATTCTGCTGCTTGCTTCATCTTTGTGACAAAACACTTTGAAAAATGAGGACATAATGAACCCAGACAACTTTCAGCATCTGATGATGTTTCCTTCCAAAGCTCATCATTTATTTTCACCTCTTCTCTATCGCCCGTTTTAGTTTTATTGCTCCACTCATATAAAACATTCAAGTCTTTTTTTTCTTCACTAAAACCTGTAATGTCAAACTTTCCTTGTAAAAATTGACTCTCGTTTAATTTTTCTTCTAGTTTCTTGAGACAAAGATAGTTATTACGCCCTTTTACCAAGGCAACTTTCACTTCATCAGAACTCAAACCTAATATTTTTAATGCTAGAGGAATATCCTTATCAATGAGTTGATTTTGTAAATTGATTGTTGCAGTTGAAACAATGATTCTTTTATTGTTTAGATAAGCCCATTTTATTGAGGGAATAAGATATGCAAAACTTTTTCCAATTCCCGTTCCTGCTTCAAAAACTCCAATAATACTTTTATTATAGCATGTTGAAATTGCCTTAACTAATTCTAATTGCTTTTCTCTAACTTCATAATTTTCAGTAAGCTTAGATAACGCTCCTCCTTCTGCAAGAAGAGAAGCCATCTTTTCAACATCAAGTTTTTTATAAGATTCATCCTCAGTAAAATCACTCATAAGCAATCTAACCTAGATAAACACGAGGCACTCGTTTATTGATATTGCTTGTAATTTCATAGCAAATAGTTCCCGCAAGACTAGCTACATCTTTAGCAGAGTTGTTTTTAATTTCATCATAAGAAGGACCAAAAATACACACCTCATCCCATCTTTTAACTTTAGGTTCTATTCCAATATCTACCATGCATTGATCCATGCAAATGCGCCCCACTATTGGATAAAACTCATCTCCAATTCTCACTTTTAGTTTGGATGATAAACTCCTACTAAGACCATCTGCATAACCTATTGGGAGAGTTGCAATATAAGTGTCTTTTTCAGAAGTCCATGTTCTTCCATAAGAAACACTATCTCCTTTTTTCACTTGCTTAATAAACACAACCTCTGTCAAAAGTTCCATCACTGGCTTTAAATAAATAGACGTTTCTGTTCTTTCTTTTTCTTCATCAAATGGAGAATAACCATAAGCCAATAGACCAATACGAACCATGTCAAATTGCTCTTTTTGAAAAAGAGTAGCTCCTGAGTTCGAAGCATGAACCAAAGGAATTCTTATTCCTTCATTTCTAATATCATCTATTACTTTTTTAAAAAGTGAAATTTGCTTTTGTGTAAAAGATATATCGCAAGGTTCAAAAGAATCAGAAACAGCGAAGTGTGTTGCAACTCCTTCAAGTTGCAAATTAGTTTTTTCAGTTATTCTTTTCGCTAACCTTGTAGCTTCGTCCACCTTGCAACCAATGCGTGCCATACCTGTATCAACTTTTAAGTGTACACAAGCTTTTTTATTTAATGAAAAAGCAATATTATTTAAATGTTCAATATATTCTTCATCAACAACAATTGGCTGAATGTTATTCAAAACTATGTCTTTTGCTTCATCAAGATTTGGTATACTCAACGAAATGATAGGAGCTATTATACCAGCATTTCTAAGCTCAATACCTTCTTGCACAGAAGCCACAGCGAGGTGTGTAACTCCACTTCTAATCGCTGCAACACTAGAATGCACCGCACCATGCCCATAGGCATCAGCTTTAACTGCAAGACAAATCTTCACACCAGCTTTAAGTCTTTTTTTTACTTCCCTTATATTGTGTTGTAAATTATCAAGATGAATTATAGCTTTAGTCGGTCTCATAATTTTAATGCTTAAAGTGCCTGGTTCCAGTAAAAAACATAGACATATCATTCTCATTACAGTAATTGATTACATCATTATCTTTTATAGAACCACCTGGTTGTATTATTGTTTTTATTCCATTTTCATTAGCCAGCTTAACTGTGTCCACAAATGGAATAAAACCATCAGATGCTAATATAGCTTTTTCAAGACTCACACTAGCTCTAGTAATAGCATCTCTTGCAGCATCAACCCTATTAGGTTGCCCTGTTCCAATTCCTATTGTACAAAAGCATTGCTCAATTTTAACACTAAGTAATATGGCATTAGATTTTACTAATTGGCAAGCTTTCCATGCAAAAATTGCAAGAGGCATATCTTCTTCTTTCAGTTTTCTTTCTGTTACACAATGGATATTCTTTAATTCAGCTTCTTCAGCAATGTCAAAATCTTGAACTAAAACTCCACCAATAATTGATTTCATTTCTTCACATGGCTTTAGTGGAGAAAAATCAAGTTCTATGAGTCTACAATTTTTACGTTTTTGTAGTATGTCCTTTGCCTTTTCACTAAAAGACTTTGCAACAATGCACTCAACAAAAAGATTTTCTATTTCTTTGCAACATGCCTCATCAAATTCTTTATTTAATGCAATAATTCCACCAAATGCAGAAACAGGATCACTTTTAATTGCTTGCTTTAATGAAAGAGATGGATCATTTTCTGTTATTGCTATACCTGTTGGTGTTTGGTGTTTTACAATAACCGCACAAGCGGAGTTCAAAAAGCTAAGACAAGCTCGATAAGCTAAATCACAATCTAATATATTGTTGTAAGATAATGGTTTTCCTTGCAATAAATTACCTTGCAAAATGCCAATATTTTCACAGTTTTTGAGTTTATAACTTCGGGCCTTTTGATGTGGATTTTCCCCATAACGTAAAACACTTTTCTGTCCATCTAACAAAAATAACTTTTCGCCACATGCCTTATCATATTTTTTTTCATACACTGTTTTTAACCAATTACTTATAGCTACATCATACCTTGCACAAATATCAAAAGCCTTTATAGCCATTCTAGCTCTCAATGAATCATCAAAACCTTTTTCAATACTTTCTATAACTTCTGGATAATCTTCAGGAGAAGGAACTACTAAAACTCTTTTATGATTTTTTGCTGCAGATCTTAATAATGCTACTCCACCAATGTCTATATTTTCTATTCCATCCTCTTCAGTTGAATCATGCGATTCTATAGTTTTTTCAAATGGATACAAATTGCATACAAGTAAATCAATTTTAGATTTATTCAATTTCGCTAAATCAGCTTCATCTTCTGCAGTATCCCTTGCTAAAAGTCCTGCATGAATAAATGGATGCAATGTTTTAACCCTACCTGACAAAAGCTCTTCACAACCTGTATAGTCTTTAACTTCAATAGCATTAATATTACTTTCTTTTAGTGTCTTAAAAGTGCCACCAGAAGCCAAAATACTATATGAGTTTTTTGATAGTGTTCTTGCAAACTCAACTACTCCAGTTTTATCACTAACAGAAATCAACGCAAGTTTCATATATTCTCCTTATAAAAACAATAAGTTTTTTATTAAACTTTATTTTATTTCTCCACGTTCAATAGTAAATTTTTTCTCTTCTTCTTTTGCCTTAACTTTTATATCTCCAATAGGATTCCATTGCACAAAGAAAGAAATAGTAGGATCAAAATTATATGTTTTTCTATTTCCTACTGTCTTAAGTGTTGGCTTAAGTGAATATGAAATAGTCATTGTCCAATCTTTTAAATGATGAGTGAGTTCAAAATTGATTGACTTAAGCTTAAAATCAGAAAGTTGTCTTTTTTCTTTATCCCAAAAGAAAAAAGAATATAAGATATCTTTAAACAAGTTTGTTTCGCCTTGAAATGTTATAGGCAAATTAAGACTATTTCCAAAATATTTGATTATTGCATCATTTCTTGAAGTAGCACCAAAACTAATATCAATAAATTCATGTATTTTAAATGTAACTTTTGGTATAAATGTAAAATAGCTATCTGTTAATCTAACTAAATTAAAATGCAATGAAGAAGAAAAAGAAGCTTGAAAATGAATTCTATTTTTCCAAGAATAAAATTCAAGTGGCTTAGAAGAATTAGAAAAAGAAAGATCAAAAGCTGAAGGAATGAATTTTTTTTCAGTTCCATCTGCTTGCCAACCACTAGATGGATCAAGCTTATATGGTAATGTTCTGGTCATTGTATAAGAAAAAGATACATACTTCCAAGAAAAATTAACTGCAAATTTGTCATGTTTTTTGTCTTCAATATTGTATATATATTCTTGAGAAAGAGAAATATTAAATGGTAACGAAAAAGAGGTTGTAAATTTTAATGGATCCCAAAACCATTTTTTGTCAGCATTTTCTTTTTCAAAGTATTTACTAGAAAGACTAAATTTAACATATGGAACATTAAAAATCAAAGAAAATGTATACGCTGAAAGAAGTGGTTTTAAGTTCATAGAAAGATTAAAACTTTGAGTATATTTTCCTAAACTAAAGCCCAAAACAGTGCTTGCCGAGTGAGCTGTAATCATATCTTTATTCCATTTCACTTTTTCAATTTCCCATTTAGGCTCACCTGCTGTTCCAATAAATTTTCTTTGCAATAATGTTTCACTCATTGTCCAACTAAAAGTTATAGGCTTAAAAACAGTGTTACGCACAAAAGGTGTTATATTTAGAGTATTACTATTTTTTAAGCTATAAATATTAGCTTTATAATTATTTAGCTTTAATGTATCCTTACGCGTTTCATCTTTAATATATGGGTGATCTTGGTAGTTTGAAGAAAACGTTAAAGAGTTGGTAAGAGTAGCTATTCCATTATACAAAGACATACTACTATTAATAGCCATCTCTCCTTTTAATTGGTAAAACTTAGAATAAAATTTATTCCATTTGATATCTTTAGGTTCTTTCCATTCATCATGGTCAAAAATACTTTCATATATAGCCTGTCCACTAAGGCGATAAGTTAAGTCATACTTAAAAATATTTGACCAAAAATAGGACGATGATGAAGTAGACGGTGCTTTATATAGTGGCAAACAAGAATCTAAAATATCTGTATAAATATTTTCAGTTAAACTAGCAATTTTTTCATTAATTTCACTCTCATTCATTTCAGATATTTTCTTTTGTTTTTGCTCATCTTTTTTATCAGTTTCTTTTTTTTCTTCAACTTCATCTAGGAAAGGATTCTGAATATCCTTTAGTAATGGTTCTATTTCTTTTTTTGATGTAGTCTTTTTCTTAGTTTCTAGCATTGAAGTTGAAAAAATAGTTCCAGACATAGAAAGCTTAAAATTAGGTTTTAAACTTTGAGGATAATAAAATTTTCTCTCTGGAGAATAACTTGCTTGCAATCCTGTCAAATTTGAATTTGATTTTGAATAAAAGTTTAACGCTGTTGAAATATCATCAATCGATATAGATGAAATCCAAGGACGTAAAATTGGAAAAGAAGGACGCACAGTCCCCGTAAGCTTCCATGAATACGAAGTTTCTTCTGATGTGGTTGTGCTTTCTTTTGCTAGCTTATCTTTATTAAGCATGTAGTTAAACCAATTCATATCCTCACTTCTATTCATAAAGTCCTTTTTGAAAAATGGATCTGAAATGAATGGAAAAGCAATTCCCACGTTAAAAGGCTCTTTTGTTAAAGACATATTAAAGTTAAAATTATATCTAAAAGGCACCACCTTACCAAAAAAGTTGCTTTTATTTAGTTCTCCTTTTTTATCCGAACCAGGAGCAAAGGTTGAAAAAAGATTACTACCTGAAGAAATTGGATATATAGTGTTGGAAAATCCTATAAAAGCATTAAAATCAATATCTCTGATATAGCTACGTTTAGGAGCAAACTTTCCTTCAATACCAACAAGATATCCTAACCTAGAATACATATCAAACATTACTTTTAAGTATGCAGGATCTTGAATGCTATCATCTTCATCAAGTTTTTTGAAAAACAAACTTTCTAGCTTTTGCTTTTTAAGAGTATCTCCTTGTAAGAAATTTGAAAATGAAGAATTTTTTTCTTGTTTTGCCAGTGGCTTTCTTCCAATCAAATAAGTAGTTGTTTGCAGAAAATATCCCTCTTTGTTTCTAAAACCAAAAACTGGATGAAAAAGCATTTCATCAGCGGGATAATAAAAGAAAGGGAGATAAAAAAGAGGCACTACACCTATAGACAAAACCCCATTTGCAAATGCCATTTCACTACCAGGCAATATCCAAATACGACTTGCTCTTATTGACCAAAGACTATCTTCAGACTTACTAGTTGTTAAAAGGCTACCCTTAAAGCCTATAACACCACTTTCGTCTTTTCCTGCAATATAAGTATGAATTGAAAAAGGGTCTCTTCCTTTTTTATTTGAAGCTTGTTGAATAATTCCATTAAAAAAGACACCTTGCATCTTTTCTATATCAAACAAAAGGTATTCACCTGAGAATTTTTCTGCAACCTGTTTTCCTATTGCCCTTTCATATTTAACATTTCCTGTAGCTTCCATAGTGCTACGATTTTTGTTATAGACTATCCTATCTGCAATAATAGTTGAAGTTGATGAGCCATCAGAAACTGATATAGAAACATTTCCTGTAAAAATTACTAATTCTTCTTTTTCATATTCATCTTTTTTTTCAACAACATCTTTTGTTTCTTCTGTTAAATCTTTATCTGAAGAAGTTTCTTTTAAAGGTGGAGTTATTTCTACTTCAATAGGAGTTTTTTCAATCTTTTTTCCATCAACTTTTTTATATTCTGTAGTTCTTGCAGAATTAATCACTATGGTTCTAGTTTTTTTCTCTTGGCTGTTGTTTAGCTGACGCTCTGAACGTTCAGAAAAAGGACTTCGAGCTTTCTCACTTAAAGGTCTCCTATCCCTAGCTTGTGAGTATAATATATTTATAAAAGCTAAAAAAAGAAAAAAAAAGAACGCCTTTAATTTCATTTTTTGTCTAGCATCTCTTTTATATAATGTCCTGTGTAAGAGTCATCACATGTTGCGACCTCTTCAGGAGTTCCCATAGCAACTATATTTCCTCCCTTATCTCCACCTTCAGGTCCTAAGTCAATTATATGATCTGCTTGCAAGATTACATCTAAATTATGTTCAATCATCAAAACAGTATTTCCATTATCAACTAAGCGTTGAATAACAGACATAAGCATTTTTACATCTGCAAAATGCAATCCTGTGGTAGGTTCATCCATTATGTAAAGAGTTTTACCAGTAGAACGTTTAGAAAGCTCTGTAGCAAGTTTAACACGTTGAGCCTCTCCTCCAGAAAGAGTTAGAGCCGATTGCCCAAGCCTTATATAACCTAAACCTACAGAAAGAAGCGTCTCTAGCTTATTTGAAATAGCAGGAATTGAAGAAAAAAAGGAAGCTGCCTCCTCAACACTCATATCTAAAACTTCTGCAATATTTTTTCCCTTATACCTTACCTCAAGAGTTTGTTCATTAAAACGTTGCCCCTTACACACATCACATTTAATATAAACATCAGGCAAAAAGTTCATTTCAA
>CAUUAF010000040.1:0-14679 GCA_963543085.1 uncultured Treponema sp.
TTCGCTCCAAAATGAAGGATATGGGGCTTAAAGCTTATTGTGTTCCTTCTTCAGATCCACATCAAAGTGAATATTTACCAGAAAATTATAAGACACGTAGTTTTATTTCAGGTTTTACAGGTTCGGCAGGTACTGCTCTTGTGACAGACAAGGAAGCTATTCTTTGGACTGATGGTAGATATTTTTTGCAAGCAGAAAAACAACTAAAAGGTACTCCGTTTGTTCTATACAAAATGGGGGAACATGGTGTACCGACACTTACTGAATATCTTGCTAAAGAGCTAAAAGATGGAGATAAACTGGGCTTTGATGGTAAAGTTGTTTCTCTTAGTATGTTTGAAGACATGAAAGCCAAAATATCTAGTGGTGTACAATTTGTTTCTGATAGGGATCTGGTTGGGGAAATATGGAATGATAGACCATTACCTGTTCTTTCTAAAGCATTTGTTCATGGCAAAGAATACTCAGGGGAAGATGCAAAAGAAAAGATAGAAAAAGTTAGAAAAATGTTAAAAGAAGGTGGACATGATGCAACTGTGATTGGAGCATTGGAAGATGTTTGCTATCTTTTCAATATAAGGGGTAATGATGTTAAATGTAATCCTGTAGTTACAGCTTATGCCTTAATTGATGAAAATAGAGCCGTTCTTTTCATTTCAGAAAAACAAATGACACAAGAAGTGAAAGAATATTTAACTTCTCAGGGTGTTTCAATTCAAGATTATGAGGCAGTTTTTTCTGAGATTGAAAAAATAAAGGGTTCTATATATCTTGATCCTTCTAGGACTAATGTTTTCCTATACAGTAAAATCAAAGCAAAGATTGTTAAAGGGCTTAATTTTACTTCAAAATTAAAGTGCATAAAAAATGATGTTGAATTGAATAATTTTAGAGAAGCTATGGCGGTTGATGGTGTTGCAATGCTTAGTATTCTAAAGTGGGTAGAAGAAAATGCTGGAACAGGTATTACTGAATGGGATGTAAGTGAAAAATTACTTGAGTTTAGGAAGAAGGGAAATAAATTTATAGAAGAAAGTTTTGAAACAATTGCAGGTTATGGACCTGATGGGGCTGTTATTCACTATTCTCCTTCTCCTTCTGATTCTGCTAAACTAGAAAAGAAGAGCTTTTTCCTACTTGATAGTGGTGGACATTATCTTACAGGTACTACAGATATTACTCGTACTATTCCTTTGGGTGATCTCACTATGGAAGAAAAAGAGAATTACACAGCTGTTTTGAAAGCGCATATACAGTTGGCATTAGCAAAGTTTAAACAGGGAACACCTGGGTATGCTCTTGATGCAATTACTAGGCAACCGATTTGGAGGCTTGGAAAAGATTATAAACATGGAACAGGGCATGGAGTTGGTATGGTTCTCTCTGTTCATGAAGGGCCTCAATCTATTTCTACAAAGTTTTTGGATGTGCCAATGGAGCTTGGCATGGTGACATCTGATGAACCAGGTCTTTATATTGCAAATAAACATGGAATTAGAATTGAAAGCCTCATAGTAACGGTACCTTTTGTAGAAAATGAACATGGAATTTTCTATCAATTCGAAACGATTACTATATGTCCTATAGATACTCGTCCGATAATAAAGGAACGATTGTTGCAAGAAGAGATTGATTGGTTGAATGATTACCATAAGAAAGTATTTGATATTTTATCAAAGCGTATTGAACCTTGTATGATGGATTTTCTAAAAGAAAAGACACGTGCTATATAAAAATGTGGTCCCCAATGCCTCTATGGGTGTTGGGGATTTAAAGATTCTTACTTTTCTTGTACTGAATGTTGATTTTTTATATTTTTGACATATTATTATATTGAATATAAATATTTTATTTTATATAATCAGCACTGCCTTGATTTTAGTTTGAGTAGTGCTGATTTTAGGAGACAAGAGAATTTATGAGTAATAACAACATAATACCGGGCTTTGATGATGAGAGAGATGAGAGTCTTACTATAAAGTTGCAGAAGATTGAGTCTTTGAGTAGTTGTATTGTAATTTTTTTGAATGGTTATATTGATACATATAACTCAAGTTTTTTTCAAAAACGTGTGGGTAAAGTTATTGAGTCTGGGTATGTGCAGTTAGTATTTAATTGCGCAGGTTTGAATTATGTTTCTTCCACAGGAATTGGTTCTTTTACTGCATTCTTAAAAACAGTAAAACCTAAGGGGGGAGATATAGTTTTGCTTGATATTCAGCCAAAAGTGTATGAAGTTTTTCAGTTGTTAGGCTTTTCCCAGTTTTTTAATGTGAAGGATTCACTCGAGGATGCTGAGGCTTTCTTTAAAGCAGGAACTACAGCAGTGCAGGCTAATGTCTTTCCTCAGGTATTTGCATGTCCAATTTGTTCCAAAAAACTTAAGGCAACTAAACCTGGTCGATTTAGATGTTCAGAGTGCAAGACTATTCTTGCAATTGATGGTAATGCTAGGGTATTCTTAGGTTAGTTCTATCTTATCGGATGTCTATAAGAAGATTTTTCCTTCATAGTTAGTTTGTTTTTATTCATATCCCTCTTGCCATATTTTCTCTTTTTTCTTAAATTATAAGTCATGAATACTGATATATATACAATTAAGTCTCTAGAAGCTTTGGAAGAAGCGGAATCTCTAGCACAGAGAGAAAATAATAGTCTTATTGAGAATGAACATCTTCTATATGCAATGCTTACACAAGAAGATGGAATTGTTCCTGCAATTGTAGTCAAAATATGTGGTTCTACTAATGCTCTTTTAGCTGATGTTAGACATTTGTTAGATGGAAAACCTAAAAGTTTTGGGGATACTGCAAACACTAATTTTTCCAACAATTTGCGACATGTTTTAGCAATAGCTGAGTCATATAGCAAAAAACTAAAAGATGAGTATGTTTCTACAGAGCATTTTTTATTAGCCTTGGTGGAAGGTGGTGATAAAACTGCTGATCTATTAAAAGCTCATGGAATTAATACAAAAACTATTCTTGAAGCATTAAAAGAAAGTAGAGGAAATTCAAGAGTTACAAATGAGAATCCAGAGTCTACTTTTAATGCATTGGATAAATACTGTTTAGATTTAACGAGTCAGGCACGGGGAGAAAAGCTAGATCCTGTTATTGGACGTGATGACGAAATTAGGCGTGTTATGCAAGTTTTGTCTAGAAGAACTAAAAACAATCCTGTTCTGATCGGAGAACCAGGTGTTGGAAAAACAGCAATTGTTGAAGGTCTTGCTAGGCGTATTGCTTTAAATGATGTGCCTGATAGTTTGAAAGGAAAACGAGTTTTGTCTCTTGATTTGGGGGCTTTGGTTGCAGGTGCCAAGTACAGAGGGGAGTTTGAAGAAAGACTAAAAGCTGTTATTAACGAAGTGCAACAATCTGAAGGGAACATTATCTTGTTTATTGATGAAATGCATACCCTTGTAGGGGCTGGAGCAACTGAAGGTTCAATGGATGCGTCAAACTTACTAAAACCAGCTTTGGCTAGAGGGCAACTTAGAGCAATAGGAGCTACAACTCTTAATGAATATCGTAAATATATAGAAAAAGATGCAGCATTGGAAAGAAGATTTCAACAAGTTTATTGCCATGAGCCAAGTGTTGAAGATACGATTTCAATTTTGCGAGGTTTGCAGGAAAAATATGAAGTTCATCATGGGGTTCGTATTAAAGATGAAGCTTTGATAGCCGCAGCAACTCTGTCAAATAGATATATTACTTCTCGGTTTTTGCCTGATAAGGCAATTGACCTAGTTGATGAGGCTGCTAGCAGATTAAAGATGGAGATTGAAAGTCAGCCTGTAGCTCTTGATGAAGTGGAAAGGAAAATTTTGCAACTTGATATAGAAAGAGTTTCACTTTCTAAGGAAGAAGATGACTTGGCTTCTAAGGAACGTTTGAAAAAAATTGAAAAAGAGCTCATGGAGCTAAAAGAAAAACGTGATGCAATGAAAATGCAGTGGCAAAATGAAAAATCAAAAATCAATGAATCTAGGCAATGTAAGGAAGAGTTAGAAAAGTTAAGAATAGAAGAATCAAGATATGTAAGGGAAGGAGATTTGACTCACGCCGCAGAGTTGAAATATGGAAAGATTCCAACTTTACAAAAAAAACTAGAAGAACTCACAAAACGAAATGAGGAGGCTAGTAATTCTGGCAAGCAGTTGCTTAGAGAAGAGGTGAGTGAGCAAGATATTGCACGTATTGTTTCTATGTGGACAGGTATTCCAGTTTCTAAGATGATGGCAGATGAAATGCAAAAATACTTGCATCTAGAAGATGTTTTGAAAAAAAGAGTTGTTGGGCAAGATGTAGCAGTTCATGCAGTTTCTGATGCTATTAGGAGGAATAAGGCAGGACTATCTGATGGAAATAAGCCATTGGCTAGCTTTTTATGTGTTGGCCCTACTGGTGTTGGGAAGACAGAACTTGCGAAGACTTTGAGTTCCTTTTTGTTTAATGATGAAACTGCCTTAACTAGAATTGATATGAGCGAATATATGGAAAAAATTTCTGTTAGTCGACTTATAGGAGCCGCTCCAGGCTATGTAGGTTATGAAGAGGGGGGACAACTGACAGAAGCTGTCAGAAGAAGACCATATAGTGTGATTCTTTTTGATGAAATTGAAAAAGCTCATAGAGATGTGTTTAATATCTTTTTGCAAATATTGGATGATGGGCGTTTAACTGATAGTCAAGGACGTGTTGTCGATTTTAAAAATACTATTATCATTATGACAAGTAATATAGGATCTGAATATTTTTTAGAAGAAGACACGTCTAATATCAAAGAAAAAATTGATGGACTTTTGCTTCAATCTTTTAGACCTGAGTTTATAAATAGGATTGATGAAGTACTTTTGTTTAATAAATTAGATAAAACTTCTATTGGACAGATTGTTGATATTCAGATTGAAAATGTTAATAAGAGATTAGAAGAACGACATAGAAGTTTAGTGGTTGATGATGATGCAAAAGAGTTTCTAATGGAAAAAGGATACAATCCATCATTTGGTGCAAGACCTTTAAAAAGAACTATTCAAACTGAGATTGAAAATAAGATTGCAGAAATAATACTTGAAGGTAAATTTGCAGAAGGAAAAACTCTTATAGTAAAACGTGGTGGAAATGAGCTAATTTTCAATGTTGAGTAATGTAATTTTAATAGGACTTGTCGGAAAGTCATGTGCAGGAAAGAATGAAGCTGGGAAAATATTAGAAAAGTATGGATGGAAGGTAATAGATGCAGATGCCATAAGCCGTTCTATTTTTTCCCAGAATGAGAAAGAAATACATGCTCTTTTTATTGCTGAAGCTAACGAAAGAGGAGTAAAAATAGAAAATGAAGATGGCTCTTTAAACAAGAAAAGCTTATCTTCTTTTCTATTTAAGCATAAAATGCTTTTGAATAGAATGGAAGCATTTATCCTGCCAAAAATCGTAGAAAAAATAGAAGAAGAAATTGATTATATAACAGAACATAACCTAAATCCTCGCATTGTATTAAATGCTCCGACTCTACATAAAACCTCACTTCTTAAGCGATGTTCTTATGTAATATATGTCAAAAGTATTTTTTTTATAAGGCTATTTAGGGCTTTTAAAAGAGATGGTTTTTCTTTTGTAAATATTTATCGAAGATTTTTAAATCAAACTGATTTCTTAACTCAATATATCTCTAAACAAACCGATATACTACCCATAGCTAATAATTTTGGATTGAATAAACTGGAAGATGCTATTAAGGTGGCTTTAATGTCTGTTGGTCTTTGGGACTAAATTCTGTAGCTACTACTTTCCGCCTTGGTTTATGGGTTGCAAATCTGGTTATTTCACCTTAAATAATTATTAGATTCATTTTTGTTATCAGCATTTGCTTAAATGGAGGCGGTATTTTTATGGAAGAAAAGAAGACACTATGGATAGTGCTACTGGTTTCATTTTTTATTTTAGTGGTTTTTGGTTCTGCCATGCTTTTGTACCATCATCCAAAAAACCAAGATTTTTCAGAAGAAGAATTACAATATTTTAAAGAAATATCGGATAGTTCTACTTCTGATAAAGTTGATCCTGATTTATGGTCTCGTGAGCTTGAAAAAGTACCGGACTATGAAGATGTCAAAGAACTTACGACAACTGTGGGGAAGGGCAGTATTACGTTTGTTGATGGAACATCTGTTGAAAATGGAAAAAGTTATATTGATGTTTCAGATTTAGGTTCGAATAAGACTGAAGTAAAGGCAAATAAAAAACTACCTGAAGAAGTTGCTAAACAACTTGGTTTAGATGATTCTCAAAAAGAAAATAAGGAAGAAATTGAACAAAAACAAGAAGAAAAACCAAAAGAAAAGGTTCTATCAAATCCCAAAAAGTGTAATTCACAGACAATTGAAAAAAAGGATACTGGCTATTCTATAAAAAAGTTTGATACTAAAAAAACAGAAACAAGAGCCGTTCCTTCATCAGTTCAAACGGTTTATTGGGTGCAAACAGCTTCTCTTTCTAGTAAATTGAATGCCGAGAAGGCTAGGGACACACTTATTTCTCGTCATATGAAGGTAGAAATTTTTACAAAGGAGACAACATCCGGACTTACACATAGAGTTAGAGTAGGACCTTTTAAAAACAACACTGAGGCAGAGTATTGGCTTAAAAACATCAAAGAAATACGTGGTTTTGAAAATAGTTATATTTCACAAGAACGTATTAGAGCATAAAGTTTTCTTTTTTGTAAAAAAAACTGACCTTTAGGGTCAGTTTTTTTTTGCTTCTGACTATTATTTGTAGTGAGCTTTATTATTTATTTTTGGCATGCTATTATGATAACTATCAATTTATACATAAAAAGGTATACATTATGAAAAAGACAAAAAAAAATAGTAAGATAGTAAAACTTTTAAAAGAGAAGATTAATTATGTTATAGCTTTTGTGATATTTATATTTTTTCTATTTTTTAGCTTTACGAAAATGGCAGAAAAGGCTGAAGAGAGTTTTTATGATTTGGGTTTGAGAATTAAGCCTGAAGTAGTAGAGCGTGATGATATCCTTTTATTGAATGTTGACGATTTGGCTATAGAGAAAGTTGGTTCATGGCCATGGTCTAGAGATATTTTAGCTGATGTTTTAGTGAGACTTAGGGAGTTAGGTGGTAAAACAGCTGTTTTTGATATCGAATATCTTTCCACATCTCTTCAGGCAGTAAACAAGGATTACATAGAAAACACTCTTCCACGAGAATATAATGACGTAAAAACAGAAATAAAAGAGTATATAGATGCTTTTTCATCTTCAATTCAAAACAAAGATATTGCATTAAGTGATGTTGTTGATGTAGGGCGTGAAATGAGTGAATATTTTGAAAATAGCATTTCATCACTTTCGGATTCAGTTTCTTCTAAAGTTTTCAAAGATAATGATGCATATTTTGCTTCAACTATATCTTTTTTTGGAAATACCTTTTTAACCATAAATGCAGTTGAAATAAACATGGAAGAAAGTACTAAAGAAGTTAAAGATTTTGCATACAAAAATCTTTTATACTCCAACATAGAAGATAAAGAAGGTTGCATAAAAAAAGAAACTCTAAAAAGAAGAGCCAACCATGATGAAGTTTATGGTATTGCTCCTGCAATTCTTCCATTAATAGAAAAGGCGAAAGGAGCAGGTTTTCCAAATGTTGTAATAGATTCGGATGGAGTTAGACGACGAATACCCTTATTAAGTGAATATAATGGAAAATATGTGGCTCAGTTAGTTTTTTCTCCTATTATTTCCCTATTACAACCAGAAAAAATCATAAGAGAAAAAAATTGCCTTATACTAAAAAATGTTATTGTAAAAAATGAAAAAAAAGATATAACAATACCACTGGATGAAGATGGTAATCTATTGATAAATTGGTTAAAAAAGAAATTTGTTGATGAAAGTAATCCGCAAAATAGTAGCTTTAAAAATCTTTCTTGTTACACTCTTATCTTTGCAGATATCTTAGAAAAGCAACTTTTGCATTCGTTTGACGATATTTTATCTTTAAATATTAGAACAGATGAAGGATATTTGTCATATCATAATGAAGTTACAATGCTAAAGAACGAATATGAAGAACTTTTGGAAGAAAAATCAAGGTTATTAAGTGGAGAAAGTTCAAAGTTTGATGAGTATTTTACAAGGCGAACATCTTTTTTTGAAGATATTTCAATCTTCTTAAAAGGTGGGAGCGAAGATGAATTGCATACACTTTTTGATAGAGTAATTCAGGGGTTAAATGAGGAAGATTCTATTTCAATGTATAAAGAAGCAGATGAGAAAGTGTCTTTGCTGTTTAATAACTCAAGAGTCTTTTATAAGCAATATATGGAGCATATTGCTAGCATAAAAAAAACTTGTGATGCCTCTTTTGCAATAATAGGTTACAGTGGTGTTGGAACTTCTGATTTAGGAACAAATCCGTTCTGGAATTCTTATCCAAATGTTGGAACTCACGCAAATGTATATAATACTATTATGACAGGAGAGTTTTTAACTCCAATATCAAAGAATATTACTATTTTATTAAGCTTTGCTCTTGCTTTTTTGAGTGCGTTTCTATTAAACAGAATACAAAAAGGATATGTCAAAATCATTTTTGGTATTGCACTAACTATAGCACTTTTTGCTTTTTTTATAGCACTTTTTGCTTTTTTGAATATTTATATCCAAATATTTATGCCTTTAGCAACAGTTTCTCTTAATTTTGTGCTTATTTCTTTTTTGAGTTTTATTTTCACAGAAAAAGAAAAGAGCTTTTTGAGAAGAGCTTTTGCTGTTTATCTTTCTGATGATGTAGTAAACCAAATAGTGTTAGATCCTCGCCATTTAGCTCTTGGAGGAGTTGCAAAACGAATTACAGCTCTTTTTACAGATATCAAATCTTTTTCGACACTTTCTGAAAAGATAAGTCCAGAACATCTGGTTTCTGTTTTGAATATCTATCTAACTCGAATGAGTGATATTATTTTGGAAGAAAAAGGTACAATTGATAAGTATATAGGGGATGCCATTGTTTCTTTTTTTGGAGCTCCGATTGATGTTGAAGACAATGCAACTAGAGCATGTTATGCAGCCTTAAGAATGAAGGAAGCTGAAAATGAGATAAATAAAAATCTTTATGAGACAGGAAAGATTCCAATGCCAATAAATACAAGGATAGGAATTAATACAGGAGAGATGGTTGTTGGCAACATGGGTACTGAAAAAAAGATGAATTATACCATAATGGGAAACGATGTAAATTTGGCTGCTCGTCTTGAAGGTGTAAATAAAAAATATGGTACTTGGATATTGATTTCAGAATCTACATGGAACGAAACAGCAGGCGTATTTTTAGGTCGTCGTCTCGATAGGGTACGTGTTGTGGGAATTAATACGCCTGTCCAGCTTTATAATATTATGGCTGTAAGAAAAGAAGCTGATGAAAATATGATCAAATTGGTTGATGTCTTTGAAAAAGCTATTAGTTTGTATAGAGAGAGAAAATACTTGGAAGCTTTACAAGCATTTAAAGAATGTCAAAAGATAAAATCTGATGATGAGCCTACTCGAATATACATAGAAAGAATGGAAAGTTTAGTTTCTGATCCTGAACTTGCAAAAACTCATGATGATATTGTCAACATGACTAGTAAATAATCTCATTCTTGATTTACTATTGACAAAGTGATTTCATCGCTAGTGGGGACGATTGAGCTATATGACAATTTGATTTCTTTCTAAAACCAAGAATTAAACAATGTCAAAGCTCGATTAAGACATCTTTTTTCGTATGCTACAGACTATAGCTATCCTTAATAGATACTTGTTTAATTTTACAAAGTTGGTTTCATTAAAAATTTGTTTAATTGCACAGTTTGCAAAGGCAGGACATATCATTTGCCTCGGAGGAGACTCGAACTCCTATGTCAAAAGACACTAGTACCTGAAACTAGCGTGTCTACCAATTCCACCACCGAGGCTACAAAAACAAATTCACACGACCTAGTCTAACAAAAAAGGTCTTAATATTCAAGAAAAGCCTTATTCTTAAAAATCGTAATCTTGGTATTGTTGACACCAAAATATATAATTATTTATGCTATGCTTCATGGAGGTTTTATGAAAAAACTTTATTTGTTATTTTTATTATTGATTCTTACCGCATCTTTTGTTTTTGCACTAGATCCTGCAGAAGGACTTTGGAAAAGTGTTGATGAAAAAACTGGAAAAGTTACTGCAGTGTGGAAGCTTGAAGTCAAAGAGGGGAAGCTGTTTGGTGAGATTGTTGTGGCTGTCGGAAAAGATCCTAAAAAGTTAGCTGTTAATTGCAAAGATAGCTATCCTGGTTTTCCTAAAGAAGGGAAGGTTAATCAAATGTTTCTTGTAGGAACTCCATTTATTTATAATCTTGAAAAAAAGAGTGAAGGTGTATGGCAAAATGGCTATATTGTTGCTCCAGATAATGGTAAATATTACTATTGCAAAATCACTTTCAGAAAAACTGATAGTAAAAAATATAAAGAGGATAGTCTTGAAATGCGTGGAGAGATTGGTCTTGGAATAGGACGTAGTCAAGTTTGGAAAAAAACTACTCAAGAAGAAACTGATGTTTTGATAAAGAATAACAAATGGTAGGAGGAAAAAATGCAAGTTGTTATTTCTTCTTTGTTGCGTAAAAAAAAGTCTTTGTTAAAAGAGCTTATAAACGAGCTTTCAAAAGAATTTTCTTATGCTTCTATTTTAGCTACAGATTCAAAAGGAAAGATGTTTTCAGTGAGAAAAAAGAGTGTCTCTGTTGGGGACTCTCTCATGTGTACTGAATGTGGTTATGTGGTGAGAGTTTATAATGGAATAGGTTATAGTGAATATTCATTTAACGAAATAGAAGAGGTGTCTTCTGTTGTTTCTAAAATGAAAGAAATTGCAGTCTCTGATGTAGAGTTTCTAAAAAGCAATGGAACACCTTTTATCTCTTACCCTTTAATTGAAGAAGAAACAGTTGAAAAAACATTTTTTGCAGAAATTGGTAGCTCTCTTGATTCAATGAATGCAAAAGAAAAAATAGAATACATGACACGGATAATGCAAAAAGGTTTGGCTTATAATGAAAAGTTAATTGATTTTGTTGTGAATTATGAAGAAGTGCAAGTTTCAAAGATGTTTCTCTCAACAAAGAAAGATTTAGAGCAGTCATATGTTTATTCTATTGGATATTTAGTTCCATATCTAAAGGAAGGAGATGTTGTTAAATATAGCTTAAAGAGTTTTTCACGTCTTGCTGGTGTGGAACTTTTGGAAGATATGATGAATAATGTTGAAAAATCATGTGACAATGTTGTGGAAATATTTAAGGCAGAACCTATAACACCTGGTGTTTATGACATCATTTGTTCGCCAGAAGTTACAGGACTCATTGCTCATGAAGCCTTTGGTCATGGTGTGGAAATGGACATGTTTGTTAAAAATAGGGCAAAAGCAAAAGATTATATTGGAAAGTCTGTTGCATCTCCTGTTACAGAAATGCACGATGGAGCAAAGGCAGCAAGCCAAGTTTCTTCATATTTATTTGATGATGAGGGCACTTTGGCAAGCGATACTTGCATTATTAAAAATGGCATTTTGCAAACAGGAATGTGCGATTTACTTTCTGCACTTAATTTAGGAATAAAACCTACAGGTAACGGAAAACGAGAGTCTTTTGAACGAAAGGCATATACTCGCATGACAAATACTTTCTTTTCTGTAGGAAATGCAACACTAGATGAAATGATTGCAAGTGTTGAAAAAGGTTTTTTACTAGAAGGTTATTTTAGTGGAATGGAAGATCCAAAGAATTGGGGTATTCAATGTGCTGTTGAAAAGGGGCGAGAAATAATTAATGGTAAACTGACAGGAAAAATCGTGGGTCCTATATTTTTAACGGGTTATGTTCCAACACTTCTTTCTTCTATTTCTATGATTTCTAATTCAGGAGACTTTTCACTTTGCGGAGGAGGCTATTGTGGCAAAGGATACAAAGAATTAGTTAGAGTTTCTATGGGTGGATCATACATAAAAGCAAGTGGGAGGCTAGGTTAAGATGAAAGAAAAGATTTGTAAACTCTTAAAAGAAAATAAAGATTTGTCTGGCTATTCGGTTGTATTTTCTAATACAGTCTCTAAAGAAGCTTTTTTTATTAAAGATAAGTTAGACATGAATAGAGGAAAAGAGGTCTTTCATGTTCTTCTTACTGTGTATAAAGATTTTGAACTAGATGGCAAAAAATATCGTGGTTCTGCAACTTGCAAGATTTCACCTCAAGATGATGATTCTACTATAAAGCAAAAGATTGCTGATAGTGTTTTTGCAGCAGGTTTTGTCAAAAATGAATGGTATCCATTACCTAAAAATGAAGAATGCAAGGTTGACTCTAAAATTGACCATAAAGAACTTTTGGATTCTCTTTTGAAGATGAAGAATAGTGTGTATTCAAAAAATGAAACAAAGGCAAACATCAATTCAGTTGAATTCTTTGCTAGTAGCACATTTGTGGAAGTAATTAATTCAGAAGGTTTGAATGTTTCTTTTATTGAAAATAAAAATGAAGCTGAAGTGATAACTGATGCCAAAGGCACAGAAGAGGTTGAAATATATGGTTATGAAGCATATGGGAAAGTATGTGAAGCTTCACTTAAAGAGGCTGTGCAAGAGCAATTAAACAACACAGGAGAGCGTGCTATTGCAAAGAAGGCAGAGCATATTGATTCTATTAATGTGATTTTAAGAGGTTCTGCAGTTCCTTCATTTTTTGATTTTTATATAACTCAAACATCTTCTAGTAATGTTTATTCAGGGCAATCTAGGGCAAAAAAGAATGAGAATTTTCAAGGGAAAATAAAAGGTGATGCACTCAACATAGCCCTTGAGCCAAACTTGGAAAATGCAGTTCATTCAGCTTCTTATGACAGAGAAGGCAATCATTTAAAACGCACTGTTTTATATGATAATGGTGTTGTACAAACTTATCATGGTGGTATGAGATATGCACATTATTTAGGCATTGAACCAACAGGAGATATATCAAATTTTGAGGTTGATGCAGGCTCTCTTTCATATCAAAGCGATATGAAAGCAAAACCTTATGTAGAAATCTTGATGTTTTCTGACTTTTTTATGGATGCTACTACAGGAAACTTTGGTGGTGAGTTTAGATTAGCACGATATTTTGACGGAAAAGAAACGCACATAATTACAGGTGGTTCAATCTCTGGAAACATGTTCAAAGTTCAAAGTGAAATGTATTTTTCAAAAGAGCTTATGACAAAAGATGGTTATAAAGGTCCTAAGGCGATCTTTTTGCCAAATATGGAAATCGTAGGCTAAATGGGCTAAAAAAAGAGGTATCTAATCTTAGATACCTCTTTTTTTTAATCATTATAATCTTTATCCTTCTATAATCTTAATTTCTTCTTCACTTAATCCATATAGAGAATATACAATAGCGTTTATTTGAGCATCCAAAATATCTATGCGTTGTTGCAAAAACTTCTTATCGTTTTCAAACTTAGCTTTTTCAAGCTCATCAATACTAGCCATCATCTCTTTAGTAAGATTTTTCAAATATTCTTGCTCTTTTATGCTTGCTTTAGGGATTGGAAAACATGCTAGCTCGTTTACTTTGAATTGTGGAAAAGTACCCCTACTAAGTTTTCCAAACTTGTGCAAAAACCAAAATGAAATAGCTAGAGAATTAAGAATGGCTAAAACATAATGAGGATTTTCTTTTATATTTATAATATTCATTGAATTCATATCATTTAATAAGACATCAGATGTGAAACAGGCGTTAATGCAATAAGGGGGCTTTGAAGGGATTTGTCGCACTAATATGCGAGGAGAAGAAAACAATTTCCAGTCGCCACGAGGAGCTGCCAAGTTCTTTCCATAACACAAATATTCTTCACTTTCCCAAGTTAATTGATATCTTTTTACATCAGAACCATTAATATACTTAAAATAAGATTTATTTATTTTTATTTTTGAATGATACACTCGTTCTTCTTTCATTTTCGATGTTTGTTTAGGTTTTCCCTTACTAACTTCATAAGCCTTTAAACCTGTTTTTACATCTGCAAAATCTCTAAGTAAAATAGAATCTTTTTCAATATGCTCAAGGATAGTAAGAATCTTTTCATTTGTAAATGCTTCAATATTGATTACATATTCTAATTTTTCTAAGAAAAAGCTATTTTCAAGTTCCTTTATTTTTTCAATTACACCAATTTCTTGTGATTGTGATAATTCTATCTTTTGATTTTTATCGTTGTTGTTAAAACTCAAAATACAAGTGTCAACTTCAGCTGTCGAAAATACTTTATATTTGAAATTTAAAATATTCACATTTGATTTTTGCAAAACAAATTCTCTTAAAGCCTTATTTGTGTTTATTGTTAGCCAATTATTAGGAATAATAAACGAAAAAGCTCCGCTTTCTTTTAATATTTTAGAAGCTTTTTCCAAAAATAAGTGATATAAATTAATTTGATATTTTGCAAGATTGTAATGTTGAATATAGTATGATTTATCTTCATTAGAGATACCCTTATTTTCACTATCTCTAGCAAAGACATACGGTGGATTCCCGATGACGCAGTCGAAGCCACCATACTTAAACACATCAGCAAATT
>CAUUAF010000041.1:0-14512 GCA_963543085.1 uncultured Treponema sp.
TTTGGGGGCAGTACATTAGCTAATGTACTGCCATAACACTAGCTAATGTACTTATCTAACATATGGTAATGTATACTTTTGACTTGGATTTAGCTTTAAAAAGCTCAAAGAAAGGTAAATTTGATTGGGAAACAAAGCAATTATTGTGTTGAATCAACTTTATATTCAGTCGATTTTTGCATGAGTAAAACAGCCCTACAAAATATAAATTTATTATATACATTTCTCTATAGTAATAGGTTTCCCATTCCCTCATTCTATCATATTTAACTAAATTAATCAGCAATGCTAATATATTTTTGAGATTTAAGAGAATCTTAATAAAACTTGACAAATAAAAAATTTTATTTTAAGCTGGCCGTGTGGTTCTTAATGTATGGAATAATTGCATATCTATAACTTATTATACCCCACCCACATACATGCAGGTATACTTATAATTTATTCTATACTAAATATTTATTCTCAAATCTTTTTACGCTAAGAAGACTAAAATTCTTATTAGCAAAATATATTCTATTCAAGGAGAATTCTTATGAAAAAGTTAAGAAATGGATTTAGGAAGTTTTTCCTAATAGCGATGATTTTATCTCTGATTTTTGCTTCTTGTAGGCACCCATCAAATGAAGATTCAAAAAAAGAAAATATCACAGTTACAGTAAAAAAAGGGTCATTTATCAAGAATGCACTTGAGAACTTTAGTTTAGAAAAAGGTTCTAAGCTAGGTTTTACGGAATTAAAAGAAAAATTGACTGTGTTGGAACTTGATTCAAATTGTGAGCTTTCTAAAATTACATTGGATGCCTCTAATGGTGAAGAAATAACAGATACAAATCCTCATGTCTTTAATGAAGACACAACAATCTTTATTTCCGCATTGCCTAAAGGAGTAGCTTCAAAGCTAGAATTAGTGTCTCTAAAAGTTGATGGAAAAAAGCTAGACATCGCCGATGTAATGGACGCAGGCAAAACAAAGAAAGATCAAGTTTTGCTTGAAGTTAAAGCTTCACCGGCAGATGCAAAAGTTGAGTATGATCCAGCTATTGAAGGTAATCTTTGGAAACTAGAAAATGGAAAGAAAAGCCTCAAAATAAAAGTAAAAAAGGAAAATGAAACAAAGGAATATACACTCAATATTGAGAGAATAAATAGTGACTACTCTATTTTGAAAAAGCTCATAGTAGATAGAAAAACTAAAGAAGGTGTAGAAATAAAAGAAGAAATGAACTTTACAGTGGCTCAAGATGCTAACGAAGTTGAAGTTGTTGCAGAAACTGACCCAGATAATGCAACAATTATTTATGAGCCAAATCTCACAAATGGAAAGCTTAATCTTTCTGGAAAAGAAACAATATTAACAATCAAAGTAGGAACGACACCAAAAGTTTTAACATACAAAGTTAAAGTGAAAAAGTTAGTAGCCCCTATCAAACTTGTAGACGTTCTTTTTATTGCTGGTGGTAAAATACAAGGGGTTCAGCCTCAGGCACCAAAAGCTTTAAGAGAGCAAATTCTAAATGGTGATAAGGATGTTCTGTTAGAATTAAAAGGGAAGACTGTTGAAATTACAGCAGGTTCAAGCCAAAAAAAATGGAAGTATTTTAGGATAAATGGAAAAGACTGCGAGTTTTTTCCTGCACAAGGATTAGGCTTAGTTTCTGCAACATTTGACGATATCTCTCTTCTTGAAAAGGGACAGATAGTAGATGTAAAAATAGAAGTTGGAGATGAAAAAGATGAAGCAGAACTCAACTTCAAAATTAAAAGACTTAACGAGACTGTAGATGTCCCTATTGATAATCTTATTATTGCGGGAAGAAGTGCAATAACTGAGCCTAAGTCATTCATAAATCTATCAAATGGTAGCAAACCACAATTCACGGGTTATGAACCCACAATAGTGGAACTTCAAACAAAAAAAGATGTGCTAAAAACCGTAACTATAAATAACTCATCAGAAGAAATAAAAATAAAAAGCGATGGAGCAAATACAATCTGGTATATAGAAAAAAAAGAAGAAGGAATTGCCCCTGAAGGTAAAGATGTCACGATAACTGCTACTCCAATAGACACAGAAAGCTATCATCCAATCACTTGGATTCTCCATTTGAATTATACAGCTTCAATTCCTATGATAATGGAATATAAAATTAATGGGAAAGACAAGTATGATTTAGACCCTAGTTTTGATGAAGGTATTAATAACAATACTAACCCATTAATTGAAATCAATGGAAGATTTTTAAATTTAAAACTATCTTGTGGTGCTAGGCTTAAAACTGTGAAAATCAATGATGAGACAATAGAATGTGAGAACACTAAAGCTGAAGGTGAATTCTATAATGTATTACATTCTATTCCAATAGATGTTGCAGAAAAAGATATTGATGTAACAATTACGCCATACTACGAAGGCTCATATAATATTGCTAAAATGAAGTTTAGAGCAAAGAGTAACGGAAATGCTGAGACATTGAGTCCTTATTTTGCAGAAATTAGTGGAGATAAGAACCTTCCAAAAGCTTCGTTTAAAGACAAGCTTTCTGATGGAAGTAATCCATTCCACCAGATTTATGGAAATATGGCAAAAATGGTCATTACATTTACCGAATATGAAGCAGAGTTTTTATGCAAAGAAGTTAAAATTGATGGAGAAAAAATCATCATCAAAAAATCAGTGGATCTTTTAGGTCTTGTAACTTACAAAATTGAAAAAAATATTTCTGTAAGTGAGACAACACCTAAAAATATAAAGATTGAATTCATTGCAAATGAAGGTAAGGCTGAAAACTTAACTTGGACATTTCAATTGCAGGGAGGTGGAACTCTTCCTAGCATACCACAAAGTAGAATGAGGAAGTTCACCATTAATGGAATTGGTTATCTTGATCATCCTCTACCAAAAGAATTCACGGATCATCTAACAGATGGTAAAAATCCTTTACATGAATTTGATGGAAAAAAAGCAACAGTAGAACTTGGTTGCTATGATGCAAAATTGATAGAAAAAATTGAGTTTATGATAGATGGTGAAAAGAAAGCTGATGTAGTTCCTAAAAAACAAGGTTATATTTATTCTTCTACACATACTTTTGAAATAAATGATCTTGAGGAACATTTAGTTAAATTGACTGTTTATCCACAAGATAAAGCTGCATATTCATCTCTAATATATTCTTTTAAGCTAAAGCGAACAGGAAAGAAAGTTCCAATAGAACCTATAACTATTAGAGTAGGTGGAGTAATTCAAAAATCTGGCTATAAGGCAATACTAAAGGCAGAATCTATTGTGATTTCAGTTGAAGCAGAGTCTAATATAATTGCAGAAGTCACAATAGGCGAAAAGGAAAAAGATGAAGTAGTTTGCCCGGTAGAAGAAAAAACTTTAATAACTGGTAAAAAAATATGGGAAGCTCAAAGAGATGTTTCTTTGCTTGATAATGATGAAAATGCTGTAGAAAAGATTTTTAGAATAATAGTTAAACCTATAGATACTGAAGGTTATAGAGAAACCACTTGTGAATATACCATAAAAGGAACAAAGATACCCAAAAATAATGCTGAGTTTGTTTATACAAATAAAAAAGTGCCTGATATAAGAAGCATAAATGATTGGATTCCGTCTCTTGAAAGTAAGTTTAGTGATGATTATGGTGTGAAAGCTGTTAAATTGATTGCTTATACCGTGAGTCCCAAAGCTAAGGTTAAATATCAAATAATTGATTTGGATGATAAACCTATTGAAGGTTTTCCTGAAAATGAAATGACTAACGACAAAGGAACTCACACATTAGAAAAGATAAATATGTTTGGGAATAAACCTACTAGAATTAAGCTTTGGGTTATAGCAGAGGATGGCCATACAACAGATGATAAAAAAGGTTTATGGAAGTTCACATACAACCCTGTTCCATTGACTTGGGGATATGAAAATCATGAAAAAGGAGCAAAGTATACAACTAAAGCTTATGACACTATAGAAATTGATAAAGCTAAAGTAGGTGCTGATAAAAAGATATACCTTGTTTTTGCTACTTGGAATGAAAAAAATGGCTATACTATTCTAAATGAAGGGCTACCATCTTTTCAAACTGATTGTGTAAAGCTTGAAACATTGGGTAGATACCAACAGTATTATAAAACATCAATCGATGTAAGTACGTTAGTAAGCGAGCCTTCTACACAAAATGAACTTGAGGCAGTTTTCAAATTGCAAAAGAAAGGCATTGAATGTATAAACTACAGGGTTAAGATTAAGCTGAGGTCTTAAAATAATACTAATTAATTCTATTGTATAGTTGAGCTGATAAAAGCCCTAGTTACTCAAAAGTTAATTAGGGCTTTTAGTTTATATGACTATAAAAGTTTATTTTTTGTAGATCATGCAAGTGGCAGCTTTTTCCACATCTTCTACTGCTTGAAAAAATGCTTCCACAACGGTTGGATGAGGATACATGGAATGAAGAATATCTTTACGCTTTGTTTTATTGGTAACAAGAGTTCCTATTGCTCCAATCATATCCGTTGCAGAAAGACACATCATTTGACAACCTACGAGTCTATCTTCCTCATCAAAAAGAACTTTAATAAAACCTGTTTCACTGCCAGAAAGCAAAGACTTTCCATTTGCTCCCATTGGAACTTTCCCAATTTTAACTGAAATGTTCTTTGCCTCTGCTTCTTTTTCTGAAAGCCCAACACTTGCAATCTCTGGTGTTGAATATACACAGGATGGAATTATATTTAGCTTTTGCCTTTTTGTTGTGTTAGTTAAATTTTCTACTACCAAACAAGCCTGATTTTCTGCATTATGTGCTAGCATAACATTGCCTTTTACAACATCACCAATAGCAAAAACATTTTCAAGATTCGTTTTTAAGTATTCATCTGTGATAATTCCACGTTTGTCAAATTCAATTCCTAGATTTTCAAAACCCATATCATTAACATTAGGAATTCGCCCAATTGAAACAATTACAGCATCTGCTTCTATGTTTTCTGTTTTTTCTTTTAATTCATAAGTGCAACCTGTTTTTCTTATACTAGTCACCTTTGCTCCATTTATAATCTTAACACCTAGTTTTTTTAAGCATAAAGCCTGTTGCATTGCAACATCACGATCAAAGGGAGGAAGAATCGTTTTTTCAAGCTCAACAATTGTAACTTCTTTTCCAAGTTTTGAATAAACCGTTGCAAATTCAACACCAATAACACCACCACCTATAATTATTACACTTTTAAAATCTATAGGATTTGGAGAAAGGATATCATCAGAGGTGTAAGCATTTTCTATTCCCTCTATAGGAGGTTTGAATACAGATGAGCCTGTTGCAATAATTAGGTTTTTGAATTCAATCTCTTTTTCTCCAACTGTAATAGAGTTTTTTGATTTTACAATTCCTTTGCCTTTAAAGACTTCAACATTAGCATTTTCTAACAGTTTTTCAATTCCACCAATTAGCTTTGCAACAACAGCATTTTTCTTTTCATACATCGTTGCGATGTCATATTTTATGTTTTGAGCTGAAAGACCTGCATCGTTTTTTTCAAAACTATGAAAAACCTCAGCAACATGCAAAAAATGTTTTGTAGGAATACACCCCCTATTCAAGCAAGTGCCACCTAAACTGTCTTGCTCTATAAGAGCTGTCTTAAAGCCCTGCCTTCCAGCTTTAATTGCTGCAATATAGCCTCCAGGTCCTGCTCCTAATACTACAACATCATACATATCAATTCCTCCATAAAAAGATTGAGACAATTACTTTATGGTAGCATTATATTTTATAAAATTAAAGATGGATATTATTGCTTATAGTATGTATGAAATACTAATATAATAGAGAAAATATAGAGTTGACTTTTAGATTGAATAATCATAAAATAAATAATCTAATATGGAGGTCTTTTATGAACGAAGATTCTTATATGAAAAGCAATCCAGCAGATTTAAAAGATGTTTTGTCACCAGATGTTGTTAATCTACACTTAAAGGGAAAAACAAAACCTGAAATTATTGAAGAGTTGCTCGATATACTCGTAAAGGCCGAAAAAATAAAAGACAAGAAAGTTGCCTTGGCTTGTGTAATGGATAGAGAGAAAAAGCTTTCGACAGGGATTAAACATGGGATAGCATTGCCTCACGGCAAAACTGATTGCGTTTCAAACTTGGTTGCATGTATTGGAATATCTGATAGTCCAATAGAGTTTGGTTCTTTAGATGAAAAACCTGCAAGAATATTTATTATGACATTGTCTCCCGTTAATAAAAGTGGTCCGCACCTTCAATTTCTTTCACAGGTGAGTTCTCTTCTTAAAAGTGATATTATGAGGGAAAAATGCTTAAAAGCCACAACCAGTGAAGAATTAATTACAATTTTAATGTCAGAAGATGAATAACATATATGAAAAAAGAAAGTGAGAAGTCAAAACAAAAGCTTAGTTTATGGCAAAAAATTTTAAATTTGCTGTTTTCGACTAATACTAGCCCAGAGGCTGTTACAAAGAAAAAACTAAAGGAGATTGCAAAGTCCTTAAGTAAGACACGTTATGGGAAATGGTATAAGGCATCTGGTATGGAAATAAAGCCTGCAATGGCTGATTTCTTTTATAATATATATAAGGTGATAGGTCCTAGTAAGGTTGTATTGATGAATGCAAATTCTTCCAAGGTACTAAAATCTATTACCGTGGAGTGTTTTTTAACTGATGCTCAACTTGAAATTGTAAAAGGAATGACAGATGAGGCTATCGAACAACGTTCTGCTAATACTGACGTTGATACACTTGTTGCACAAGTAAAAAAAGAACTAGCAACTTTTACAGGAGAGTTTAATACAGGACAGGTTCAAAAAGCTGATTTGATATATGAACATATTGATGCTTTTATTAACTTTGTATTGTTTGATTTTTATTTCTTTTTGAAAAAGTTTGATCCTGCAATGGTAGAGAATAATTTCAATTATGTTCCTAATTTTCAAGTTGTTAGAGGAGAGTATGTACTTGATGCTCTAAAGGACTTTGCAACCGTTCTTTATGCACTCCCTCAAGAAGTTGATTGGAAGGCTGTATTTGATGTTTTAGAAAAGTATAAAAATGTTAAGTTAGTAAATGAAGGGCAGTGGAAAAAGATATTTAATGCTTTGCAAGATATTAAAAAAGCTAGGGTCATGGAGTTGTTAATTTGCCATATTTCAAATGATCCTTTTTATAGGATTAAAACTGAACCTTTTACAGAGAAAATCACAGATAATTATATTAACAACGTTAAGAAGGTTACTAATGTAGCTTTGGATAAGCTAATCCAAAAACAAAAATCTGGACAGGTTGCAGTCCTTGTTAAGAAAATCTTTGGAGATACAATCACTTCTGGTATGAAAAACTATACTGTTACTTCCAATGAGATTTTTAAAAAGCGTGGTGTTAATGGTTTTGTTCATGCAGAAGCATTGAATTATCTAAAAGCTTTTTTAATTGATTATGTCAAAACTGATATCAGAGAACTTTCTGATCTTCTCTTGATTAGAGGGAACTGGGGAACACAGAGTGTTACACAGGATTATTCCAATAGTTATCATGCTATTATGCAGTTAGCTGGGAAGGTTGTTGAATTTGATGAGCAATTTAAACCAGGCTCTGATCTTTCTGTTAAGTTTAGAACTTTGCTTTCTCGTATGGAGAGAGAAAAAGAGGCAGGTAGACAATTACAGAAACTGCTTGATTCTGTAAATGATGCAGCTTTTAAGATTATATCAATGACAGTAAAGCATATTGTTGTCATAGGGAATAATTTTAAGGATGTTTTGGCAGACTATGACAAGACGACTAGTGACTTGATTCATAACTGGAAAGAAATTGAGAAATATGCAGAACGTGATATAAAACCATGGTTGATTGAAGCTTATAAAAAGATTTATGATTTCATTATGTTGATGAAAGTTATGTCTAAGACTCTTTAAAGGTGTTTAAGAAATTGTTGACTAGTTTCCATACACATACTTTTTTATGCAAACATGCAGTAGGTGCTCCACTAGATTATATAAAAGAAGCAAAAGACTGTGCTGGGTTGGGGTTTTCGGATCATTGTCCATATCCGCATGATGATGTTTGGAATGATTGTAGGATGAATGCATCTGATGTCCCTCTTTATTTACAGATGGTTGAGAAGGCAAAGGAAGAAGCAAAATTCCCTGTTTTTTTAAGCTTTGAATGTGAGTGGCTTCCACGTTTTGAAAGTTGGTATCGTGATTATTTACGTGGAGAACTTGGGGTAGATTACCTTGTTTTTGGCTCACATTGGTTTCCTATTGATAATAATTTAGTTTGGGCTCCAAACCTAGAAACCAAAAAAGATATTGCTGACTATGTCGATTTCACTATTCAGGGTTTGCAAACGGGACTTTATGACTTTTTAGCCCATCCTGATTTATTTCTTGCTTTTTGCACTCATATAGATTCTGAACTTCTTAAAATATCTTCATATTTAATTGATGCTTGTATTGACTTAAACATTCCAATAGAAATTAACGGGGCAGGTAGTTTAGCTCCTAAAATTATAAGAGATGGAATGGAAGAATGTGGTTATCCTGGGATCGCTTTTTGGGAAATAGCACGCGACAAAGGTGCTACGATTATATGCAACTCAGATGCTCATAGTCCTAAAAACGTACTTTATGGTGCATATTCTGCTTATCAGTTTGCCAAAAAACTAGAGATTGAAGTTCAAGATTTTTTGCCTATCTTGCAACAGAAACTGTCAAAATAAGTTTAATCATTTTGAATCAATAAAAGTGTTAGCAATAAAATTGCCTTATAAGTAAGGAAATCAATTAAAATTTTACTACTTTTGGCTATTTGTCTAAAATATTTCGATATTTGCACTGTACGATTTTAACACATCAATAAAATTAGGATAAGAGATAGCACAACAGTCGATATCTTCTATTACACAAGACTCATCTTTACCTAAACCCAAACATAAAGCAATCAATGCTAATGCAATTCTATGGTCTTTGTATGTGCAAAGAGTTACGCCTGATTTGAGTTTCTCTACTCCATCAATAGTTAACGAATCCTCACCTTCTACTACATTAACACCCAATTTAGTAAGCTCTGTTGCAATAGCCTTAACCCTATTACATTCTTTATATCTACAAATATCTATTCCTTTGAGGATTGTTCTACCTTTTGCAAGACTTGCAATACAAGCAAGAGAAGGTAGAATATCAGGAGTATTTGCTATGTCAAAAGTTTTTGCTTCCATAGTAGATGTTAATTGTTTAATTCTTAAAGTATTATCCTTAAATCTAATAGGAACCCCCAATTCTTTTAAGTAGTCTAATAATTTTGAATCAGCTTGTTTATCTTCTAGAGATAGATTTATTATGCCAATGGGTGAAGAAGAAGCAATGCTAGCCAAAACCAAAAAAGAAGCAGAAGACCAATCACCTGGTACAGTTGCAACAACGTCTCTAATTTTTTGTCCTCCCTTACAACAATAAGATTTTAAATCTTTTGAATAATTAACACTAATATTTTGTTGCTTTAAATGTTTTAAAGTCATTTCTAAATAAGGAGCTTCACCTGCTTTTCTTAACTTTATAGTTGTTTTTTTGTGAAAGAAAGGAGCTGTCAGAAGAAGTCCTGTAATTACTTGTGAAAATTTTCCCTCAAGTTTGAGTTTTTTAGTTTTTTTAATCTCTTTTCCTTTTATGTTTATTATTCCATTTGCAGTTTTGGGTATAGTATATGAAACACCTAACTCTTTTAGTGCACTGATAACTGGACCCAATGGACGTTTTTTTATAGATTCATCTCCAATAATTGAAAAATGAGCAGGAAGACTACTAGCTAGCATGCTTAAAACATAAAGAAGAGTTCCAGAATTCCCTACATCTAAAACTATTTCTTTTTGTTTTTTTACAAACTCTTTTATTCCTTCTTTTGGTGGATAAATGTTAACAAAACATTGTTTTTCTTCTAATTTAATGCAAGAAACTCCTAAAGCTTGTAAACATTGATAGCAAGAAATAATATCCTTGCTATCTAATACATTAACAATTATGCCACCTTCTTTTGATAGAGCTGTTAGTATTAAAAATCTGATTGAATGACTTTTAGATGGAGGAGCCCAGAATCTAGGAAATTTCATGTTTGGTCTATCTGGATCTTTTAAAGATGAGCCAAAAATTCTTACGTTCATTTTCTTAATTCCTCAACTAATTTTTCTAGTTCAATAAATCTATTTGAGTTTATAATTCTTTTGTTATCAGGTAGAGCTTTTATTTCGTCTAATACGTAGAGAGCTTTTTCTTTTTTATTTATGCTTAAAAATAGATTTGCAAGATCAAATAGAGCTTCGTCATTGTTTCCAAATTCATTAAGAGCCTGCATTAAAGATGCTTCACTTCTTGCATAGTCTCCCATTTCTTTAGCAATGCAAGCTATTAATCTGTATGCTTCTAGGCTAGAGAAAATATCGAGGGCTTTTACAGCATAATTTTCTGCCTCATTTAAATAACCTAACATATAAGAATTGATTGCAGTATCTAGTAATAATCTATCATTTTTTGCTTTAAGTTTTATAGCTTTTTCATAGCATAAATGAGCTTCTTCAAGATTATTTGCTTGATGTAATTCATTCGCAAATAAGTGATAAGCATCAGCTCTGTTTTGTTCTACTGCCAAGTCCATTAAATAGTTATCTTCTTGTTTTATGTCGTGCTTGCTATCCCTATTACTTAAAGGCTCAAAAAGCCCAAAAAGCTCATAGCACTCTCTTAACTCTCCCCTCATTCTTTTAATACGGAGATAATTACCAAAAATACTAATTTCACTAGGCAAATACTCTCTTGCTTTTTCAATATATTGCAAGGCTCTATCTAATTCGTTTTTATCAACCATCAACATTGCATATAAATTATATGCCCAACCATTTTTTTCGTCTAAAACTAGAGCTTTTTCTATATATTTTTCACATGGTTTTTCTTCTAAATAAAGAGCTTGAGCATATCTAAAGCAATAAAGAGATTCTTCAGGGCTTAGTATATGAGCTCTTTCAAAAGCGTTTATTGCTTTTTTATCCTTTTTCATTTCTAAAATGAGAGCATAAATATACCAAACATCAGCATTTTTTGAATCATTTTGAATTAAAAGTTCAAGATATTTATTTGCTTTATCATATTCTTCAATTGCATAATAGAATTTGGCACTCAAAGCTAAATATCGCTCATCATCACTGGCAAGATGTTCTAAAGCGTTTAAAGCTTGACCCAAATCGACATATTGTTCTGTTTTTAGAAAAATATTACAAGCTTCAATGTATAAAAGAATTGCCTGTTTTTTATTTCCATCGCTTTC
This sequence comes from uncultured Treponema sp., assembly GCA_963543085.1. GTDB lineage: Bacteria > Spirochaetota > Spirochaetia > Treponematales > Treponemataceae > Treponema_B. The sequence continues at coordinate 11,356 of CAUUAF010000041.1, forward strand.
GTATTCTCGACCTGCATTAAAGGCAAAAAGTCCTTGAACCCTTCCATCTTCTTTTGAAAGTGAAAATGCTTTGTCATAAAAAAGTGCAGCTTCTTTATGGTTTCCAACATAATGTAAGTAATGAGCTTTTATATTACATAACGCACTTGAAGTTTCAATTTCATTTTCTTTAAGCTCATCTAAAATATGTTTTATTTTTTCGTATTGATTGCTGTAGTAGTAAAGATTAAGCAATTGAATAGTAGCTTGTTTATTATTATGTTCTAAGTCTAAAGCTTTTAAAAAGTATGATTCTGCTTCTTCTATTAGTCTAGCAGAAAAATATGCTTTGCCAGCTAGTAAGGCATCTTCTAGTTCAAGCCCCTTTTTTTCAATCTTTTTTATTTCAGCTATACTACTAACAGTGTTTCCAACAACGTAATAGCTATTAGCAAGATTTTTTATAGCTTCTTTTTTTATGTTTTGCTCATCATTTGCTTCAGTATATTTATGCTGAACATCTATAATGCGTGAATTAATTTTGATATTTTTTAAAATGAATTTAACACGCGAAATCTGATTATAGTTTTGCCCAGCAAATGCAATTTTCCCTGCAGCATTTATGATATCATCTTCTATTTTTGCTACCCAAACATCATTAACTAAACAAGTTATAGAAGAATCAAGTGTAATTATTGTAATCTTGAATTCATTATCAATTTTTTCAACTAGTTTTGTCCACGGAATAAGAACTTTTGGTGTATTGTTAATTACTACATCAATTCGTAAAAATCCTGCGTTAGAAACTAAAACAGAATAAAAGGCTTTTTCTATATTTCTAAATATCCAACCTACAGCACAAATGCCAGCCATCTCAGTATTTTCGTTGATAGTTTGAAATTGAATATCTGCATCGTTTTTTTCAATACAAATTGTGGCTTCTAAAACAAAATTATTATATCTAAAAATATTATTTTGAACCCATGCGTATAGGTTTTTTCTTTCTAATTCCAATACAAAACTAGAATGTTTTACTTCAAAAAAAGCTTTGTAACCATCTCCTTTTTCTTCTTTGAATCTTGCATTAGAAAAAGGAGGAAGAAATCCATTGCAAAACCATTCCTCTTCAGGAGTTGCATTGTAATCTTGCTTTATTTCATAATCTTTTTTTTCTTGCTTTAATAAGTTTTTTATAAACGCTGAAAACCTATAAATACATTTTTTAATTATATTCACAATTTCACATCCTTAATATGGAAGTATTTTAACAGATTATTTATTTTTAACTAAGCTACCATCACTAGTGTTTTGATATTTTTGAAAGGCATGAGAATGCCATATAGGTTAGCCTCTTTTTGAAAATAGATTAGACGAGTACTAGAGGAAAAGCCAAAAATAAAAAGAAACGTGTTTTTGTTCTGTAAGTATTATTTTTGGCTTTTTAATGAAGTTTTTAATTCTTTATTTTTAAGAAGACCATTTAGTGAAATAATTTTGTATATACACAAATGGTGTTCCCTTGTCGCCTGATCCAGAAGTTAAGTCACACAAAGAACCTATCAAGTCTGTTATGTTTCGAGGAGTTGTTCCTTCGCAAGCCATTTCACCAATATTGGAAACACTTTCTTTTTGATGATTTGCAATATACTCAGCAATCTTTCTTTCCTGTTCTTCTTTTGGAATATCTTTGAAATCATTGTCTGCTAAGTACTTTAATTTTACTTCATTTGGAACACCTATTAAACCTTTAGTGAAAGCTGGGGAAACAACAGGATCTGCTAATTCCCATATCTTTCCAATTGGATCTCTAAAAGCACCATCACCATAAACCATTACTTCAATCTTTTTTCCTGTTTTTTGCATTATAATCTCTTGGATTTTTTCAACAATGACAACAGCGTCTCTAGGAAATAGTTTAATCTTTTCTTCATTTGCTTTGTTGGAACCCAAAAGTCCATAGTCTTGGTTATACCCACTTCCATCAACTGAAGTAGATAAAATCTCATCCATACCAATAATTTTTTTTGCTCCTGCCTTTCTTAAAGCTTCCTTTGTCCTTTTTCTTGAATGAATATCACAAACCAAACAGGAGTTAGTCTCTTTTAGAATACTTTTAGGATTATTAGATAAAATGATTCTGGAATTGCTGTTATATTCTTTTAATATAGAATTATAATATTCAAGATAGTCTATTCCTGTGAATTTATGTTTATACGAGCCAAATCGTTTTCTAAACTCTTCCATAGAAAAGCTATCTGTTAGTGGATTAATTTCAGCTTCTTCCAAAACTGAATCATCAATAAGCTGATTGCCTACTTCATCAAAAGGATAACTTAGCAAAAGAATAATTTCGTTTAGTGATTTTGCAAAACCTTCAAGGCATGGAGCAAATCTGTTTCTACTTAAAATGGGGAAAAGAACACCAATCTTTTCATTTTCAAATTTGTTTTTTACATCTTTTGCAATATTATCAAGTGTTGCATAGTTGCCTTGTGAGCGAGCAACTACAGACTCTGTTATTCCTAAAACATCTCCATCTTGAATGTTAAACCCTTCATTTTTAGAAGCTTTTAATAATGTGTCTACAGCGATTGAGGTGATATCATCACCATTATTTATGATAGGGGCTATTAAACCTCTAGCAACAACTCCAACAGATCTAAGCATACAAACCTCGCAAAAAACATTAACGATTCTTTTAATAAATAAATTAATGTCGCAGTAATGCTACTTTCTTTCAATGTTAATGTCAATTGTTGAATTTTACAGGGATTTTAACGTTATAAATATTATTAATGTGGAAGACAAGTAGTTGTTTCAGAAAATCATAGCTTTTTGATAAAAAGAATGATATGATGAAGAACGTGAAGGAACTATCTTTGAAGTTAAATATAAACATTTTCTTATATGGATTTATGTCCATCAGTTTTTCAAAAATCAATTCAAGTCAAAAGTGTACATTACCATATGTTAGATGAGTACATTAGCTAGTGTTACGATTGTACATTAGCTAATGTACTGACCCCAAATCGCTCGATTTCGCTACCCCAAATCGAGCGATTTGCATATGCGAAGTAGCACGGTTTCGATATCGCAAGTAGAGCGGTTTGCATATGCGAGATTGTTAAGTTTTGATATCCACTTTTTCATTGAAAATCACTCTCTATCCTTGCTATAC
>CAUUAF010000042.1:0-14351 GCA_963543085.1 uncultured Treponema sp.
AGCAAAAAGATAGAAACAAAAGGATTGGTTAAAGCAAAAAACATCAATATTGCTTCTTCTTGTGATGAGTGGGATAGCAATGACTTAACCATAACAGATGATATAACTCAAGATGGAAAAAAATGGAATTGCAATGGTGTGCTTCAAGTTAAAAACATCAATGTGAGTAGCAATTGCACTGATTGGAATTCTGCTAATAATATAACAGTAGAAGAAAATATCACTGTGGATGATAATACTTCTTGGAAAGCTAATTCAGGAGATATTTCAATAAAGGGTGATTTAACAGCTAGTAAATTAGAACAAAGCAGTGGAAATGTTATTGCAAATGGAAATGGAGTTCAAAATATAAAAGCAAAAACAATAAATAAGATTGAAATTAAAACAACATCAAACACTAACTTTTTAAGTATTCATCCATTTGCTCAAAAAATAAACAAGCTTACGAATAGAGGTATGTTTGCGATACCAAATGTAGTAAATCTAACAATTGAAGAAATAGAAAATCTTGCAAGTGCAAACTTAACATCTCATTCAGAAATAATATTGAAAAAAACGATATTAAATTCTGGAATATTAGATGTTCAAGCTCTTAAACTTGAGCCAAGTGGGAACACAATAACAATAGAAGGAAATAATACCCCAAACAACACAAAATTCACAAACTTATCTTTTGAAAATGCTAATGAAAAAATATTAGAAATAAAAAATAATATAGCAGTTGCAGGATTATTAAAACTATATGGAGTAGATGAGACACATGTTCTAACAGTAAAAGGAATTGGTAAAATACACCTATCTTCTGATGGAGATGGAAAGTTTCTTCATGTCCACACTAATATTCCTATTGTTGGAGTAGCAAAATGTATAACAAAAAAGAGCAAACCTATTGGAACTGATAGTGAAATAAATGCAGGGGAGCCTGAAAATTGGATATTTGATGACCCTATAATGCTTCAAAAATGGGAAGGCATTGATAATAGTTGGGTTAATAGAGAAAACTGGAGACCAAAGGGCTTGCCTTATGAAGAAACAGAGACAATTATTCCAAGTGGTAAAGCTAATTATCCACTTCTTACATCTGATGTGAATGCAAAAACTGTTGCAATTGAAACAGGCGCTTATGTTGATTTGGGTGCATTTCTTATTAAAACTGTAAGCTCTAAATTTAGTAAAATATCTAATGATGGAATGTTAAAGCTAGAAGGAACTAATAATCAAAAAACATGGTTTGAAGATTCTAATCAAGAAAATAAAATTATTTTGCAAGAAGGTTGCTCTGTTTCTTATTATAGCTCTTCCAATGCCCCTATTTATGCAGGTCCTTATAAAAACTTAAATCTTTCTCGAAGTGTTTCTGCTAGTAGCCTAACGGTTGAAAACATTACAAACGTAGAACAAGCCATAAGCATAACAGCTGATAATCAACTATATAAAGGAAAGGTTAACTCTGAAGAAGCTGTGAGCTTTGCAACTACTAACGAAAATGGAACAATTAACTTTGATGATGAAATTCTTGCAAAAAATACTAGCTCAAACTCATTTAAGGACGTCATTATAACCAAAGGTGTGGCTATAGCAAAAAACAAGATTATTGCAAATAAGTTAGAGGTTATTGGAAAGTCATTTGTTGCAGAGAAAAATATTGAATTAGAGGACAACTTTGAAGGAAAGAGCAAAAAGATAGAAACAAAAGGATTGGTTAAAGCAAAAAACATCAATATTGCTTCTTCTTGTGATGAGTGGGATAGCAATGACTTAACCATAACAGATGATATAACTCAAGATGGAAAAAAATGGAATTGTAATGGTGTGATTCAAGTTAAAAACATCAATGTAGGAAGCAATTGCACTAACTGGAATTCTACCAATGATATAACAGTTTTAGAAAGCATTGAAGCTATTACATCTCAATGGCTTGCTACAAGTGGAAACATCAGTATCTTTAAAGATTGTAATAGTCCTAAATTAGAACAGAGTAGTGGCTCACTAATTCTAAATGGTAATGGAGAGCAAAACCTAACAGCAAAGACTCTCAATAAATTAGAAATGCAAAATACTTCTTCTGTAGACAAAATGAAACTTAAAACTGAAACCATTGCAGAGTGCATTTTGAAAACAGGTAATGCTAGTTTATTGCAAGATATAATCATAACAAAAGAATTTATCAATAATGGTGGTGTTTTTGATGCTGTTGAAAACAAAAAACTAGTAACGCTAGCTCCTATAGACACTCTAACAATAAAAGGAAGACTTAGCATATCAGGTGAGCCAAACCCACCTATTGCAGAAACTGGTACTAAGTTTTATCAGCTACATTGCAAAAATGCTGGTGGAAAAACTTTACATTTTACTAATGCAATTGAAGTTCTTTATGATATCAGCGAAGAGGGAGGTTATATTCCTTACCCAAATGACACCTTCACTCAAGATGATAAGAGTTTAGTTTTGGAAGGAGGAAGTGCCTCATCAAAATTGAATATTACAGGTGACGGACAAATATGGTTTAATAAAAAACCTCCATATCCAAAACCAAAGAAAGGTGGAAAATTCTTGCATGTTGCTTCTGGAGTTCAAATTAGGAGTGGGTGCTATAGAGTAGTTAGTAGCACTCATGATAAACCTGCACCTCGAAACTGGATATTTGAAGAGTATGCCCAGATTGTTTCCACATTGGCAATTAATGGAACAAATGAAGTTTGTATTACATTTTCTCGTCCTGTTGCAAAGCCTGTGCCAGATTCTCTAAAGATAACAATACCAGCTTCTCCTAGCATTACATCAATTTCTGTTGAATCATACCCAAAAGGAAGTAATAAAGAGAAAACAGACAAATGGTTTTTCCGATTCACTCAGAATTTTACACCTGAAATGTTATTAGAAAAACAAGCTGTTATTAGTTTGGGTGAATCTTCTCTTGATTTTATTTTTGAAAATGAAAACTCAGATGTTTATCCTGTCAAAAAAGGTTATATAAGTGATATTGGCTTAAATTTGGTTAATCCTGTTCTTGCAAAAAACACAAAACAAATTCAAACTTTTGATGGAACAAAAACACTGCCTTTTATAAACACTTCGTTGTTTGTTGATGTGCCTCAAGTATTGGATGGTAGAACACTGAAACTTTATGCAGATACTAATCTTAACGATAAGTATTGGGTTCCTAACAAAGCTAGTATTCCATGGAAGGATAAATTTAAGGATATGAATGTTGAAAACTCAGGAGCTGCAGGATTTTCTATTGATGTTGGAAAATCTACACCTGACACAAAAATGTTTATCTTACCAACTACTGTGCCTCAAATAAAAGCAAATGTAGCTGTAGGTTTTATGTTTTCTTATGAAGATCTACCTTGTGCAAGATTAACAAATCCAAATGACATATTCTCTTTTGATTTGTGGCGATTTAACTTTGTTGGAACCATGTTACAAAGATCTGGGGTCACAATCTTAAACAATGTAATTAATGTTTCAAGAGATCAGCAAGTTGGAATAGAAATTACTACCAAAGCTTCTGGCATTCTAACTGTCCAGATTATGACTCTTGATGGAAACATTGTAAAAACTTTTGTGAATGATTATAAACCTCAAGGCAATTACAGCTATTATTGGAATGGCAGAAACGAAGCTGGAAGAGCAGTTGCTCGAGGAATGTACTTTGTGCGTATATCTGGCAAAGGCATAGATGAGATAAGAAAAGTGTTGGTAATACACGATTAATATTTTACATATTATGAATAAAATTACATTTTTACCTGGCAAAGCATGGCTTTCAATACCAAAATTTGAAAGCCATTTGTATGCTGAATTAGATTTATTAAAAGAAGGCTCATTTGATTGTTGTCATGATGGCACTCGTATTTATAATGACATAGTATATAAGGAAGGTGTTGAAAAAAAGATATTTTGGACAAAGCTTGAGATGGAAAAGCCTTTTATTGCAAAATTTTCTAGTATAAGTGAAGCTAGCAATATACTAAAAAGTATTCAAAGAAACTGGGCGATGTATCCATATAAATGTATAAGAAGAGCAGAATTAATTAAACAAAAGTTGCCATTTTTTAATGAAAAACAAAAAAACTTTCCATATATAATCCCAAATAGCCCAATGGGTGTTTTTACATTGTTAGATGAAAATACTCTATTTGCTTCTGGTAAAACATCAAGCCCACTTCCTTTAGGTAGATTACACTTTATAGAAGATAAGATAAATCCTCCCTCTCGTGCATACCTTAAATTATATGAAGCTTTATGCTTATTTGACTATTATAAGAAATCTTTTTATAAGGATGAAACAAAGGGTATTTTTCTTAAAGATAAACCTTTTGAAAACATTACATGTATTGACGCTGGGGCATCTCCTGGCGGATGGACATGGGTTTTAGATTCACTTTCTGCTAATGTTATTGCAATAGATAGAGCTCCCCTAGCCCCTTCTTTGCAAAATAAAACAAACATAAAATTTTTAACTCACGATGCTTTTACTCTTTCCCCATCATATTTTGGCAAAGTTGATTGGGTGTTTTCTGATGTAATCTGCTATCCTCCAAGACTACTAGAATGGGTGCAAAAATGGTTAGATTCAAAGCTTTGTTCTCAATTCATATGCACAATAAAAATGCAGGGCGAACCTGATATGAAAAGTATTCAAAGCTTTGCAGACATTCCTAATTCAAAAATAGTAAGTTTAACAGCAAACAAACATGAGCTTACATGGCTTCATTGGGAATGAAACTAAAACTTGATAGTAACAAAAGCATATTTTTAATATAACTTTTACTCTTGCAAAATGACATGCTATAAATATAATATCCTCCATGCAAAATCATAATAACGAATCAAAACTTTCAGAATCTTCAACTGAAAATTATCTTGTTTTAGTGCTAGAAAGCCTCTTGATAGGGATAATTACAGGGATTGTTATAACAGCTTTCCGCTTTTCGATAGGGTATGTTGCAAAGATAGTGAATATAATTTTTCAATATCTAAAGTCTTATAATACATTGTATTTGCTTGCACTAATTCCTTTTTTTGCTTTATTTGGACTCATTATGGGGCTTATCATCAATAGATACCCTATGATACGAGGTGGTGGAGTTGCACAAATTGAAGGAGTTTTTGTTAAACACCTAAAGTTTTCGGTTTGGCCTGAATTACCATTAAAATTTATTGGTGGCGTTATGGATATAGGTTTAGGGCTTTCTATGGGTAGGGAAGGTCCTTCTGTACAAATAGGGGCTTATGTAGGTGACGCTATAGAAAAAATTGGAAAAAGAAGTTTTACAGAAAGAGTATGTCTTATCACAGCTGGAGCCGCAGCAGGACTTGCTGGCACATTTTCTGCTCCATTTGCAGGTATTCTTTTCGCAATTGAAGATTTACATCAATATTTTAGCCCAATACTCTTAGCCTGTGTTATGGCTGGTTCCTTTGCTTCTGATTTTGTTGTTGGCTTATTTTTAGGAAGAAATAATGCATTCAGCTTAAATGCAAGCTCAAATCTTTCATTAAATGATTTTGTTTATCTTATTGGTCTTGGTATTTTAATTGCAATAATTGGTCATCTTTTCAAAAAATCTATTTACACATCTCAAGCTATCTATAAATACCTAAGAATCCCGTTAATATTTCGCCCAATTATTCCTTTTCTTCTTGTTATTCCATTTTACCTTCTTTTTGGATATGTAAATGGAGGAGGCGACGCTTTGATAGAAGCTATTCAAGAACACAATTTTCCTATATACATGCTTTTATTATTGCTATTTGCAAAGTTACTTTTTACAGGTCTTTCTGCAGGTTCAGGAGCTATAGGAGGCATATTTGTTCCTTTGTTTGCTTGCGGGGCTTTGGGTGGACTGATATATGCAAAGGTGTTAGTTAGTTTTAATTTATTAGACACAGCATTTGAAGAAACTATGATGATTTTTGGTATGGTGGCATGTTTTGCTACTGTTGTTAAAGCCCCATTAACTGCTTGTGCGATTATAGTTGAAACATGCGGAAACTTGCACTATTTAGGTGGCTTAATTCTTACATCTTTAGTGGCTTATACAACAGCTAATTTGATTGGCTCTAAATCACACGATGAAGTTTTACTTTCTCAAATGTTAAAAGAAAATGTGTTTAATGATAATACTATAAAGTGAATTTTCTAATAATTGGTAAGAATGTGAATTAATTAAACACCTTTAACAGTATATTGTTTATAAAAAAATAGCCTGCAAGATATTAATCTTACAGGCTAATAAAAGCTAATGAAGTGTTTATTTCATTAAAGCTAAAGCACCCATTGGATCCCATGGTTCAAGCTCAACAAGTGGTTTTTTCAAAGCATCGAGCCACTTATTTTCAACAAACTTTTTTTCTACCATTATTTGATATGTGTACTCATCAAACCACTTATCAGACATTGAAAAAATACCTTTTTGACCTAATTCATCTCCCCATGAGTTTTCAACTTGCCATTTAATTGGGTTTCCTTTTGAATCAAGGTCAACACCAGTAAGTACCATTGCATGAGTTAAAAGACTATCTCCATAATCCAATCTTTCTTCTTTTGTAAATGTTGGTAATTCACCTATTGTTCTTTCGTATGTGTAGATATCCATATCCATTATACCGTCTTTCCTGCTAATGTATGGACCCATATCGCAACCAAACCATACTGGTTGACCAGCTTTAATTGAATCAATTGCTGCTTTCTTCAAAACATCTATAGGAACGTTGATGTAGTGAATTGGTTCTGCTTCTTTCACTGTTCCCAAAAATTTAACTGTATAAGCATTACCATAAGGCTTATCTTTGGTTGGAGCATTAATCAAACTAATTTTTTCATCCAAGTTCCATCCTACGAAATCTTTAAAGAACTGCTGAGGAGTTAAGTTTTCTACCTTATGAAACTTCTTATCCTTGTCTTTATATTCAAAATCAAATACCTCAGGCACTTCACCTAAAGCTTTTACCAACAAAGCATAAATTTCTTTTAAATATCCCTCTTTTTCTTTTCGCAAAACCTCAATTGATTTACCTTCAGCATGCCCACTCCTTAATAGATGAGCATATTTGCGTAAGCGGTGAGTCAATTCTGTAACCATAACTCCTGTGTCTGAAGAATGAAAAGTTTCTGGCATTACATATTTTGGAACCACTCCATACTTTCTTAATAGTCCTGCAAACATATCCCACTGACCACCATCTTGAACAGGATTACTGAGTAGATGTGCTAGAAGTCTTCCATCAAGGGGTTCATTCAATGTCTCCAAAATGCTTTCAAGGAAATAGTTTGATTTTTCTAGCTTATCCCAAAATAATGTATAATTTTGAGATAGCTCAAAAGTTTCCATGTTGCATTTTTCCATAACGTTTACACGTGCTGCATTAAGAGAAGAAAACATCCAACAACGTCCACTTTTCTTTTGGTTGGTTATCTCTCCCCTTTTTGTTTCGTTTGAAAAGAAAAAATTATGCTTTCTTTTTACTTCATTTGCAAATGATGCTTCTTGAAATCCTGTTTTTGCCACTGCCCCAGCAACAGCCAAATTGACAGGATTTTTCTTATATGAATCATAAAATTCTTTTAACATTTCTTTTGTTATTTTCATATTTGCCTCTCAAATAAATATTTTTGAAAAAGCATGTTGTTTCTAAAAATATCCATCCCTGCAGTGATGGCAATTCCAAAAAACTTATCGATATTTTTTTAGAATACATCGCAAAATACACTCTTTGCTTTTTTAGATAATCATCATGATCTTTTTCTAAGTTAGCATAAGTATACTTAAATTTAATATTTTAGTCTATAAAAACTATTTGATAGTAGATTTATAGAGGCTGTAAAACAGTTTCAAGACAATCCTCTCATTTAAGAAAATCCATTGTATTAATAGTCGTATTCACGACCGCAACATGTTCGATTTAGTGATACGAAACCGCTCGAGTTGCGATGTCGAAATCGAGCGATTTGCGATCCCCAAGTCGCTCGATTTGGGGTCAGTACATTAGCTAATGTACAACCATAACACTAGCTAATGTACTATGCTCACATTTCTTAGTGTAGACTTTTTATTTGATTTGTATTGATTTTTTGGAAAGCTTACAGAAATAAGCTCATAGAAGAAAATATAGGTTATATTTAAGTTCAGAAGTAGTCTTTTCACGGCGTCCATTATATCAGTTTTTTTATTAAAGAGCTATAAAAACTGTAATCTTGTAATTTCATTTTCATCATTTCAAACAGCATTTTAAATTATTTTATTACATTTTATATATGCATATTTAACAATATTTATAATAAAGAATCTCAGATATTTAACAAATTTTTACTTTTCTTTTATAAAAAATGATAGAGAAAAAATAAAGAAAATATATGGTAAAAGAGAAAAAATAAAATATAACAAAGGAAAACCTTGCAAAAAATGAAATGTGGAGCTGAAAAAACCAAACATTAAAAGCACCTCATAAACAAGAGAGGCAAATAATGAAAATATTGCCATAATCAAAAATATCTCACCAGCTTTTCTAGTTTTAGACCATAAAAAAATTGCTAAAAAGCTCATTATAAATGCAAAAGCAATTTTTATAGCAATAAGTAAAAAGTTCCAACTATAAAAATTATAAACAGCCATATAAACCTCTCAGTTTTATATGTATCGGATAAGTATAACAATGAATTAATTGTGTATACATCATGGTTATATTCAAATTTAAAGTTATATTCATTCCATCATATATCTTCCATATAAGTGAGATATATTTTGACTCTCAATTGGTTTGTACTTCCTTGTTAGTTTGTTAAACCCTTTTTGTTAATAAGCCGATTACTACCAGAGATAGTCTTGGGGTTATTATAGATTGGATATTCAACTCAAGATATTTTAAGGCTATGGTGCTATGGAAAACACTTTTATACAAGAATTAGAAGGGGCATTAACAAGGCGTACTGAAGAATTAGACACAACAGTATTACCCTTTGCGTTTGAGAATTATGGAACACAGATTACTTTTGTTAAGATATTACGAAACTTACTTCTCAAAAAACGACTTATTCATAATGACCCTTATAAATATGACAGTAAAATGACAGAGATTGAAATTCCTGATTCATCTCCTTTTATGAAAACTGAAGCTCCTAGTATATTAGGAGCAAGACTTGCTCATTATGAGACAATGCTTGATTTTCTTATGGGCTATTACCAGTTTAACACAAATTTCTTAACACCTAAAAGAATGCAAAAATTATTAGCACTAAATGCAACTTTTGCATGGTCAGATTTTTCACCTAAATCTAAGAGTCAAAATACTGTTGAACTCTATGAAATAGTTGCCCCTATTTTTTCAGGCACAGACAAAGTTTCAATGACTGTTTTGAGGGGAGCATTATCAAATCTTGCCACTGCAGATGCAAATATAACTAATTGTCTTAAAGCTTTATTGTTCTTTTATAGGCAAAAATACAAATTAAGTGTTAGAAAAGAAGTTATGCCTTATGTAACGCCAACATCTGACGACTATCTAAATCCCACAAAAATACTAAAAGAAATTAAAAAGGTTTTTGGAGTGAGAGCTAAAAAGCTTCCCTTTTATGCTGACTTCATAATTGAAATTCTAAAAGAAGATTATAGTGTTGACCACAGAACATATCAAGAACAAGTTTTGAAAGAACTATTTTCAAAACTAAAAAAAGAAACAGAAAAAGAGAAAAAAGTTGAAGATGTGAGACCATACCTTTTACTTTCTTTGCAAGCTTTGGGTTACACAGGAAGCCATTTTGCTAAAGCTCTTGAAAAAACACGTGAGAATAAAAGTGTTTTAGATGAAGCGAATAAAACTTTTTTTACAAAGTTACTTAAATTTTTAAGACAAGTGTTTAATGTGGCAGAACCACCTTGTGAAATTCCTATTATTATACAAGATAGTATTACGCAAGGAAGAAAAAAGTATACACTATCATGGGCAGATTTTGAAAATCGAGTTGTTTCAAAAGCTATGTTTTTTGCTAATCTTTCTTCACAAAGTGAAAGTATGAAAAAGAAAATAAGAAATGCAAAAGATCAAGATCTACTCGATGTTCTGAATAAGAATTTATCTGAAGCTAATGATCTAGTTAATCAATTTGCAGGTCTTGATGACTATTTCAAAAAAGAAAAACCAGAAATAAGAAGTAAAATAAAAGGGATTAAAATTGAGCTTACTACAATTAGAAACTATATTATTAAATCAAACCAAAGAAGAGCAGAATACTTAGCTTTATGTGAAGAAGCCCAACAGATGCGAGATTTAGGTATGGATACTAGTTTTTAACAAGCATATTAGTATATTTCAAAATGCACCTAGTGATTAAAAAAAGCTCCTAGGTGCTATTTTATGTTAGATTTATAAAATCAAAATTTGTTTTGTCGTCCCTTTTTGCTAAAGCCTTGCACCCTAGCTTCTGCTTCTGTTGAAAGCTCACTAGTAAGCCCTTTCTTTAGATAGTGAAAGCCTAAACCTGCCACCATTGCAGCATTATCAGTGCATAAAGATAGAGGAGGGAAAAGGCATTTAAGATTTGGAATGTTTTCTAGCTTCTCACGCAAATAAGAGTTTGCAGCAACCCCACCACCTGCAACTAGTGTGTCAAAACCTGTATCTTTTATGGCATTAAGAATTGCCCTTAACAATATTTTGATTGCAGTATGTTGAAAACTTGCAGAAATATTCTCGTTTGTTTTTGGATATTGAGGATTCCAGAATTGGTCTAGTTGGTTAATGCAAGCAGTTTTAAGCCCAGAATAAGAAACATCATAATCATGCCCTGCCCCGTGTAAATTTGGCATTGGAAAATTAGCCGCTTTAATGTTTCCATTCTTGCTCAAATTATCTATTATAACACCACCTGGATAACCTAAATTATAAAACTTTGCAACTTTATCAAAAGCTTCACCTGGTGCGTCATCAATAGTAGTGCCAAGCACTTCAATAGTGTCAAAATTCAAAACCTTACATATTATGCAATGTCCACCTGAAACCAACAGCCCCAAATAAGGATATGCAACTTCAACAAATAACTGTGTGGCATAAAGATGTGCTAGCATGTGGTTAATTGCTATAAATGGCTTATTTATTGATAAACTCAAAGTTTTTGCAAAAGTTAAACCTACAAGCAAAGAACCCATAAGCCCTGGTCTATTTGTTGCAGCAATACCATCAATTTCTTGTAACGACACATCTGCGTCTTTCAATGCTTTTTTAACAACAGGAAGAATAAATTCTATGTGTTTTCTACTTGCAATCTCTGGAACAACGCCCTTGTATGCCTCATGAAAAGGTATTTGAGTTGCTACAACATTGCTTAATATTTTTTTTCCATCTTCAACTATTGAAGCTGCAGTTTCATCACATGAAGATTCTATACCGAGAACTAACATAACGGGTTTTATTCTAACATCAAAATAAGATATAAGCAATATTTTACGAAGATATGTTGCAAGCTCATATTTAACTAAATAAGCTATTATAAAAATGTAATTCAATATTTACTTTTATTGTAAGTTTAAGTATACTTTACAGCGTGTGATACTATATTTATGATTTGAAGTAAAAAAAACTTATTATCTGATGAAATATAAACTTAACCTTTAATTCTTCTCCAAATGAGCTAATGTTCCATCTCTTAATTCCTTTTTTTAATGTTCTTCTCAGACAATAAAAAGTTAATCTCACAAAATTATTAACAATTGGAGGTTCTCATGGGAATTTACAAAAAGTTATTTAAGTATGTGCCAGAAAAGAAATATTTGGCATATATTTCTATGTTTTTAGCGAGTATCGCAGCTATTTTAGCAGTTGGTGCTTACTATATCTTATGGAATTTTTTATATGCATTTTTAGTGCAAAAAAATGTGAACAACAGTAAGATATATGCGATCATTATTGTTTCTTTTTTAGCTTCGAATATATTATTCACATTTTTAGCTACATGGGCTTCTCACCTATTAGCATTTAGACTTGAGACTAATTTAAGAAAAACTGCAATTAACCATTTAATGAAAGCATCTTTTTCTTTCTTTGACACAAATGCATCAGGCAAAATTAGGAAATTGATTGACGACAATGCAGCAGAAACACACACTATTGTAGCCCACTTAATTCCTGATAATACCAATGCCATACTTACACCAATTTTGTTGTTTGTGGTTATGTTTTTAGCTGACTGGCAATTGGGAGTTTTATTATTAATCATTACCATAATAGCTACTTTTCAAGTGAAATTTATGATGGGAGAAAAAACCTTTATGGATACCTACATGAAAGCACTTGAAAGGATGAATGCAGAAGCTGTGGAATATGTTAGAGGTATTCAAGTTGTCAAAATATTTAGAGGAACTATCCAATCATTTAAGGCTTTTTATGACAGCGTTATAGGCTATTCAAAAGATGTTTTGGCTTACACTTATAGTTGCCGTATTCCTTGGGTCACTTTTCAAGTTCTTTTGAATATGTGCATAGTCTTTACAATTCCTTTTGCAATTATCTATTTGAACTATGGAGCAAACGTAAACTTGATTATAGCAAAGGTCATATTTTTTGCTTGCTTTGCAGGTCTACTTCTATCTGCTTTTATGCGAATTATGTATATTGGAATGTATGGAATGCAAGCAAACCAAGTTATAACTAAGCTTGAAACATTGTTTGACGAAATGGAAAAGAACAAACTCGAACATGGCAAAGAAGAGAGATTTGAAAACTATAATATTGAATTCAAAAATGTTTCTTTTGGTTATGGTGATGAAAACATAC
The DNA here is from genome assembly GCA_963543085.1 of uncultured Treponema sp. Lineage (GTDB taxonomy): Bacteria > Spirochaetota > Spirochaetia > Treponematales > Treponemataceae > Treponema_B. Next base: position 12,778 of record CAUUAF010000042.1, read on the forward strand.
TAAAAAATGTGAGCTTTACTCTTCCAGAAAAAAAGACTTATGCACTTGTTGGCTCTTCAGGTGGAGGCAAATCTACAATAGCAAAATTGATCTCAGGTTTTTATAAAGTAAAGGAAGGAGAAATATTGATTGGAGGAAAAAACATTACTTCATACTCAAATGAAGCATTAATGAAAAACATAGCTTTTGTTTTTCAAAATGCAAAAGTATTCAAAACATCAATATTTGAAAATGTTAAAATGGGCAATTCTGAAGCAACGGATGATGAAGTTATGAAAGCTTTAAAAGTAGCTCAATGCGAACCTATTTTAGCTCGTTTTAAGGAAAGAGAAAAAACACTAATTGGTTCAAAAGGTGTTCACCTTTCTGGTGGAGAGGTGCAACGCATTGCTATAGCTAGGGCAATACTAAAAAATGCCCCAATCATTATATTAGACGAAGCCTCTGCTGCAACAGACCCAGAAAACGAATACGAAATTCAGCAAGCTTTCTCTGCTTTAATGAAAGACAAAACTGTTATTATGATAGCCCATCGTCTTTCTTCCATTAAGAACGTAGATGAAATATTAGTCATTGAAAATGGAAACATCATTGAAAGAGGAAACGATGAAACACTTCAGAAACTAGCTGGTAAGTATAAATCATTACAAGACTTGTTCTCAAAAGCAAACACATGGAGGATATATGATAAATAAACTACAAGATATGTTCGGTCTCACAAAGACTGGTGCAAAGGGAATGTTTAAGGCTTCAGTCCTTTCATTCTTTGCAAATATTACATTCATTCTCCCTATTTCGATATTATTTTTCTTTGTTGACGTTTGCCTAAAAAATGGAAATGCTGGTAGTTCAAAAGAAATAGGCTTATACCTACTTGCTATGGTTATTGTGGCTATAATTATGTTTATTGTTAACTATTTTAGTTATGATAGCTTATATACTGCAACCTATAAGGAAAGTGCAGACCTTAGAATTGAACTTGCAAATATATTAAAAGATTTGCCATTGTCTTATTTTTCTAAACATGACACTTCAGATATCTCCCAAACATTTTTGAGTGACGTGGCTGCTATGGAACACGCACTAAGCCATGCAGTTCCTGAAATGATAGGCCTTTCTGCATTTTTGGTTGTTATTGGAATAATGATGATTGCTTCTTCTCCTTTTTTAGGACTTGCAATATTTGTTCCAATTCTTTTGAGTTTTTTGTTATTAGGTCTTTCCTATAAGATACAAGTTTCAAACACAACAAAATATTATAACAAGCTACGAGCTCAATCCGAATCTTTTCAACAAGCTATAGAAATGCAGCAAGAAATTAAAAGTTATTCAATGGTTAAAAAAACAGTCAAACAATTGAATGAAGATTTAGACGATGCAGAAAAGCTACACATAAGAAGTGAATGGGCTCAAGCAGGTCCTTTACAGATTGCTCTTATATTGCTTAAAGCTCCAATTGGACTCGTTGTATTCTTTGGCTTGTCATTGGTTTTATCAGGGCAAGTTTCTCCTTTATATTTTTTAGGCTATATCATAGCAGCTGCTCGCATTGTTGACGCTGTTGCAGGACTTGA
>CAUUAF010000043.1:0-14301 GCA_963543085.1 uncultured Treponema sp.
GTTTCTTCCATAAAATACATAAAAGGATCCCAATTATTAAAAGAACCTGCAACACTAACCCTTATATGAGGTGTTCCAACATAAACAAAATTAACTTTATTACCATCAACTATACGTGTTCTTATATCTCTACGCGGAGGAAAAGTAATAACAGAAACAGTCATTCTATTCTCAAAATCAAATTCTTCATTTTCGTTTAATGGATCTTTAGTCCAAAGCCCATCAAAGACAAGGCGATATCTAAGTTTAGTCATCTTCTCAGGACGTTCCATGATATAAAAAAGCACAGGTTCTAGCAAAACACCACCAGCTTCTTTATCAGGCACAAGTCGTCTAAATGAATGAGGAATGGCATATTTTTCATGCTCAAAAGCAACTGCAACATGACGAAAATTACTATTGGCAGTGAAAATAATATAATTATCAACAACTTTAGGTGCAGAAGTCCTTATAATATCTCCTACAAGATTTAAATATGTATCACTTTCAATACCATCTATACTACTTATCTCCTCTTGAGAAAACAAAAAGAAGCCACATATAGAAAAAAGTAGTAAAACAAAGAAATATTTTTTAACTTCTAAATACATTTTAAGATACCTTACAAATAGAATACACATGTTTGATATCGGCAAAATAGAAAAAAATCTTAAAAAGGCAGATTGTCAGTAAAAAGAATAAAATCTAAATGTGCAAAATCATCTATTACATCATCAGAATATTTAGGCATAGTAGCTCTGTGAAGTCTTTCTGTTGCAGTATCCCAAAGAGAAAGAGACATCTCATCAAAGCTTTCTCCCTTCTCTAATGCAACACTTTTAAATGGATGTTTATGCACCGCAATGTTTCCTGCCATAGGATTATTTATAAGACGCCAGTTTGCATGAATCTTATCTCGAACAAAAGTGAAAAGTTCTTCTCTTTTTTCAATAAACACAATTTCATACTGAAAGGCATAACCTTTTTTATCATTAAAATAAAACTCTCTAACTTTAGGGTTATTTGTAATTATAAGTTTTTTCTGCACTAATTCTTCCTCCCCTTCAAAATTAGCTTTTCATCCAAAAATGGAAAGCTTCCTAAAAACCTCAAAAGAGATTTTTAGGAAACACATCAGTCTACCTAACAACTATAATATAAAATAATCGTGCATTATCAGGCATACTAAGTCCAATAACTATAAGCTTTGGTACTTGAGAAATAGTACACTCAGTGTAACTAGTTGCCGTAGTTTTAATAGACTTACTCATTTGATAATCCAAAAATGGGTTGACAGAGAATGTTTTACCACCAAAACCCTTAAATGAGATTGGAGCAGAAAGAGGGAGTGGCTGTATCATTTGATATTGTGTAGGTTCTACACTAACTGTGTTCTTACCATCACTAAACTCAAACTTCACCTTATTTGACGTATTAAACTTATAAACCTCATATATTTTTGTTAGTTTTGAAATTCCATTCCTTGCCGTAGCTTGAACAATGATATAGTTCATTCCAATATCAGTATTAATTGTTGCAACATTCTCTCCATCAAGTGTTATAGGTTCTTGCTTTATAATATTATCAACTACCCCTTTGCTATTGAAACTTACAAGAGATCTTTTCGCAAGAAAGGTGACTCCTTTAGCTTTTGCTTCAAGCTTTATTTTAATTGCTCCACCATCATAATTTTGTGGGGGAAGCCTAATTCCACCATCTTTTGCAACAGCAGGAAGTGTTAAAAGTTCTTTCTCTGTGTTATCAAAAAATCTTGCATCAAATTTTGCTACTATATCATCATTAGGAGACGTCACTTTTACTATGTAATTTTTCTTTATAGAAGAATCAAGGTCAGATGTAACTTCAATTGACAAAGTTTTACTCTCATTAGGAGATATCTCAAAAGCATACAAATCAACTTTAGTTCCATTACTATTATAATATTCTTCTTTATCAACTAATTTATTACCAAAGTGAACTTTGACATTAGAATCTTTTATTATAGGAGATAGGTCAAAAAAGATTTTATCATCACCTGCTACCACCTCCAATTCATACTGCTCTATATCTGCCATAAAAAGAGGTGACAAGCGTTTAGAATATTCTCTAAAACGCCCATCCACTATGTCTGGTTCTTTAGGATAAAATTTAAGATATTCAAGAAGTGTTCGCTCTTGTCCAATAGCTTTCTTAAAACGAACCTTATTATGAACCTTCTTATCAGTTACAGTTGTGAGGATAAACCCTATCTCTGCTTCTTCATCACCAATATCAATATAGGCAGGAAAATCACTCCCATCTTCTTGTTTCACATTAGAAAGTGGATCAAAAGCTTCTAGTGATAGCATTAACCTTCCACCCTCAGAAAGATAATTAATCTTTGTCAAAAGAGGTTCAAACTCTTTTGTACCAATTGTAGCTTTAGGTCTTTTAAATGCCTCTGCCCAAGCACCTTGAAAGCACATTTTGCAAGAGACAGTTCTTTCTTGCATATTATGTTCTTCTATTTTAATTTTTATCTCTTCTATAGAAGACTTATTTGAATCTACTTCACTTAATGTTAAATTATAAAAAGAAACGAGACCTTCAGTTTTATTTGCATTTATTGTCTTTTCACCTGAACCTATAACAGTAACTACATCAGAGTCATTCAATTTTTCAATTCTCAAAGTATATTCATTTGCTCTACTAATCTCATATTTTGCACTTTCTTTTTTTGAAGGAAAATCTTTATCAATCTCTGAAAAATTGCGATTAGCGTCATGACCTACTGCAATCATTACAGACTCAAGAGTGGAAGGGCGAGGAGAAGATGGAACACTTTCTCTAGTTAAATTCAATTTATACACATGAGATGATAGTCCTAATTTAGTCACTGTTATCTCAATATTTTTTGTTTCTCCTTCATTCAACTCAATCTTACCTTCACTATCCAAGCTAGGATTAATAGTCACGTTAGTACCATGCTTACCAACAGCTTCAATTAAAATCTTGGCTTTAGAGTATGTTGTGCTAACGTTCATTTCATCCTCAATTTCAATTAAGTGTCCATTAACCTTTAAGCTTCTAAGCTCAGCTTTTTCTTGTTCTCTCTCAATATTTAAGAAATAAGTTCGTGGAGAAAAACCATCTTTTTTGCAAGTGATTTTAATAAAGGTTTCTTTTTTATTGAAAGGTACTTCAACTTTTCCATTTTTCAAAGGAGGCTCAGTTTCAATATTTGCACCATTATTAGCTAGAATTTCCAGTGGAATATTATAAGGAGCATCATAACTTAAAACGAAATCATTCCTATCCTTAATTGGCTTAATCTCTTTTCCATAAACTTTTAGAAAGGTTAGTCTAAGTTCTTCTTCTGTGACATTCTTATTAGTCAACCTCACTTTAAGTTTATAAGTCTTTACAGCACCTCCTTCTAGCTTAATCTCAAATTCTGTGTCTTTATCAAAAGAACAAACTAGCATACCTTCTTTTAATTCAGGCAAAAAGCTAACTTTGCATTTTTTGTCTGTTTCAAATGAAACAGGAAGACGTTCAGAAAATGAAGAAAAGGAAGCACTCATCTCATCTTGTATTGCTACGTTCTCTCCTCCTATAGACAAAGTCGTAAGATTTGGAGCAATTTTCTGTTCCTTTGGAAGATGATGTATGTTAAACTGGTATTCAGTAAAGATGCCTTCTCCTTCAAATCTAATCTTACACAAAACATCTCCATCCACTTCCACAACATAAGGAATGCCATCCACTACATTTTTTGTTATTTCTCTCTCTCTATTTCCAAAACTGAAAAAAACCTTAACATTCAAGAGTTCTGCATCAATCTTTAATTCAAAGCTACCATTTTTATAATCAATTGTAGGCTCGCCTTTTTTTAAGGCTTCCTCATTCATAATATGACCATCAATAGCAATTCCATGAATCCTTAAAATAGTTTTTACTGAAGCAGAGTTTTGCCTACAAGAAAACAATAGTAAAAAACCAAATATAAAAAAACTTAATTTTCTCATCATACCATCCCCCTACTTACACACAATTCTAAAGCCAGCACCAGTAGGCTCTTTCTGCTTAACTGTATAACCATAAGCTCTATTTGTAATCTTGCACCTTTGTATTTCTTCTGGCTCTCCAGCTGATATAAAATTAAAGCACCAATAGCCTTTCAATAATCTTTTGCTTCCAGTTTGATTGCCATCAAGTGGAGTAGAAGTGTCTATAGCTCCCATTCTATCCCAGACCCACTCTCCAACATTGCCACACATATCATATATTTTGGCATATTCATCTCCTTTTCCATTGTTTGTAGGTAGCTTTTCTTTCGGCTTATGTGTTTTTGGATTAACCTCATTATTATCACTACCTGAATTATGCCTATGCCAAAAATACTTATCCATTTCTTTTCTAGCATTTTTATCTGTCGCATCCCCTGTTACCCCAGCATATAGATAATCCCATTCAGGTGCTTCAGGATGTCCACCTCTTGCAGCTACCTCCCATTCAATCTCTGTAGGAAGCCTATAACCATCCTTTGTTTTATCCATCTTTATATTATCATCAATCTTGCTATATGACTTTATAACTTCTCCGTCTTTTGTTGTGTAACAAGGCTCTTTTCCTTGCATAAGACTATAAGCATTACACCATAGAACGGCTTCTGCCCATCTCACTGTACAAGCTGGTTCTTCCTCATCTTCATCCCTGCTTCCTTTTTTTACTCTTGAATCAAGACCAAAAGAAATCCCGTTCTTTTTTGCCCAATCTTTCACATATGCATAAGAGCTATAGGTTATCTCACACTCACTCATCTTAAAAGGCTCAATTTCCACATTTCTTCCTGCAATAAAAACACCTTCTGTTCCCTTCCCAACAACATTTATTTTAGTTTTAATCACATCAACCATCTTTAAGTACTTGTCATCAAATTTGGCAGCTTTAATCTTAACACTATATGTTTTTTCAGTTCCACTTTGTGCAATCACTTTAAGAGATAAGGTCATTATATTATCTTCACCTTCTGGCTTAAACGGCACCCATTCCATAGGGTATTCAGGAATAGTTCTAGAAGTATTAGACTTACGTAAGAACACAAAACGCACCTTGCCTGTTGTATAAGGAACATTGGCTTCATAATTAATTGTGCTTGGATTAAAAGGTGGAATGAGTTCCACATCTTCGGATAAATCATCTCTTTTAAGATGAAATTCTTTAAGATCGGCATCATCTTCTGCTACTTCTCTAGTCAATGTTATGGTGTAATCTTGCGTTATAGAAGTATCTTCTGCCACAACTTTGATAGTAAACACTTGAGTAGCCCCACTTGTTTTTTCCAATTTTTCTGGTACTGCATTATAACTTACTGTTGCTTTTTTGTGATTTGCTACAAAATATGGCACAACACTGGAAGCAAAATTAAATGGAACTTTAGCAGTGTAGGCATAATTTGTGCTAGAAAACTGAGGACTTATTTCTATAGAACTTCCCTTTTCATCTTTTAATGATAGCTCTTTTAATAAAGCGTCTTTAGAAAGCACAAAATCATCACTTCTAGTAGCTTTCACTACGTATGTTTCTTTATTTCCTGCCTCTGCAGTTACTACGCACGTCAAAGTTATAATATCTCCAACATTTTCACCCAGAATAGAAGGAGATGAAAAGGTTTGCACTTTAGAAGTGATAGCTTCTGCTACACCTTCCAATGTCAAAAAATTTCCAAAATTTTTTGCTACTTTGGCATTATATAATTTTATGTCTTTATCAAAAACTGGATTTATTGCAATTACATCCCCATCACTATTTTTTAATATTAGGGACGATAAAAGTGCATTGTTATTTTTTAGTCCTTCCCTAGTCACATTCACAGTATAAATTTTTGGGGAAACACTACTAGATGGAAGAGAAACAGTTAGGGTGAATGTAACAGGAGTTCCAACCACAAGAGGAGTTTCAACACTAGGAGAGACCACAACATTTGATTTTTTATTTAGTGGAATACCTTTGACCAACACCTTATCAATAGCATTTGGAACACTTACATTATAGGTAAGAACATTGGCGCTAAAACTAGGCTTTAATATCTCGTGGTTTCCGACAATAATATCTATTAAATCTGCTGTTTCTGCTGAGCCACCTCTTCTACACTTAAAAACATATGTTTTCTTAGTGTTTCCATCTTCTGCTGTAACATTCAGCGTATAAGTTTTTTCTCCACCTTCTTCTATAGAACCTTTAGGATTTTCTAACACCTCAACTTTTGCATTATCATCTTCTGGCAAATAAGAAATCTTGGTATTAGAAACAGAAGCGTCTAAGAGAACCACATAACCTGTTTCTTTTGTCTTATCAAATTTAGGGGTTAATTCACCTTTTGAAAATTTCACAAGCTTTAGAAAAGCATTGTTTGAAAGCTCTGCGTTATTTTTTCTAGGTCTTCTCACATCAACAGTTGTCTTTTTCTCATTTCCATTTTGAGCCTTACAAATTATAGTGAAAGTTACAGTTTCTCCACTCTCAATTGAAACATCACCTTTAGGAGAAACTTCAACCTTAGCCTTTTCATCTTCTGCAAAAGCTGAAAGGCTAATCTTTTCAATATCTGAATTTAACAACCTTACGCTATATGAGTACGTTTTAGGAGAAAAATCAAAACCTGCAACACTTGAACTAAAATTAATTGAAACAAGCCTATTGTTTCCACTCAGCTCTGGTTTTGCCTCATCAACAATTTTTTTGCAAGAAAAAATTGTCATCATTAAAAATATTAATACTATTAATTTCTTCATCAACATTATCCTCCTATTTTACTGTTCGTGCCAATCTAAAACCAAAATCACTTTTCTTAGTCTCTGTATAATACACATCTTGAAAATAAGCCGAAGTGAATGGAAACAACCCGCTAACTTCATAAGAACCACCTTTCATAAACGTGTTATATTTAGGGTCAAGAGAATCTTTAGGGTTTTCAAACTTTTTCACTTCTTCACAAATCTCATACACATTTCCAGCCATATCATAGATTCCTAAAGAGTTAGGCTTTTTCTCTCCTACATCATGAGTTTTATTCTGTGCATTATTAAAACTCCAAGCGTAATCAGCCAAAGAAGCCCAAGCATAATTTGAGTTATTTATTAAAGACTTTCCATCTTGAAAACCTTTCACACCGGGAAAAGCATAGTTCCATTCTTCTTTTTCTGCGTCTCCTCCACGGCTAGCTAACTCCCATTCAATTGTTGAAGGCAACCTATAACCATTTGCTAAAGTATCTTTTGTTGCCATGTCTGCATAATAATAATCATAAATAATGTATTGATTATTAGTGGTTTCAACTTTCACTCTCTTAAACAAAGTGGCATCTCTCAATACTTTGTTGTCAAAATAATAGACAGGTTGCATGTCATACATTTCGCTATAAGCATTGCACCAAACAATTGCGTCCCTATGAGAGATCCCTGTTACAGGGTTATATTGTTTTTCAGGAGTTGGAACCACGCCTTCTTTTGGGAATGTCTTCATTCCCTCCAGTAATTTTCCTGTATCTTCACCTTGGCAACCTTTGTTATTAAAACGATATCCTTGCAATTCTGCCCACTTTCTCACATCATACCATAATTTATAATTCACCTCATACATTCCTATCTCGTAAGGAGAAACTTCCACTTCTGAGGAATAAAAAGCTCCCGTAAACATAGAGTTTTCCTTTTGCTTCTCAGTTAAATAGGCTAAGTCGTTTTTTGCAAACTTCTGCTTTTCATTAAGCACTTTAACCAAAACACTTAAACTTTTTAGTGCCTTAACTACATACCTTTTTTCAGTTCCATTTTCTGCTCTCACTACAATCACAAAGTCTTTTTGCTCATCTACATTGATAGGAGTTGGCATTTGAGGAGTAATATTAATGGTAGCCTTCTCATCAGCTGCAATTGCTACAACCTGAATAGTATTTATTCTTTTATTGACAGGAATATTATAAACATCACTTATATTTTTTGTGCAATCTATTGGTTTTATTTCGCTAGAATCAGTGATAAACTCAATTCTTGCTAAATCAGCGTTATTAGATTTTCCCTCCGCCATGCTCTCTTCCCTAATTAAGAAAAGCTTATAATTTCTATTTTTACCTTCTTTGTTATGCACATTTATAATGTATAACTTTTTAGCCCCTTCTATGGCTTCTAAAGTTTGAGAAGTGGCAAAATCACTCAGCTCATGCTCTGCATAAGTTTTAATTTCTAAAGCTTTTTTTATTTCACTTTCAGCATCACTAAGCGGAACACTCAATACGTATGAATTCGTTTTACCATCATATTCTGCATATTTTCCCTTATAGGAAACATAAATTATACTTAAATCTGAAGCTTCCTCATTTGAAAATTTCTTTTCTTTAGAAACTGTAACACTATATTTTTGTGGCAAAACAGTATCATCTTCTGCCTTCACTTCAACTTCGAGTTTAGTAACCGCTTCAGTTGCAACTTTTGAAACTTCTTGGCTTGTTGCAAAAGCAGAATAAGGAAAGGCATTAAGCTTTAATGAACCATTAAAATCTTCAGAAATATTAGCTGTATATTCAAATCTCCCACTATAAAAAGCTTCGTTTAATGGAATCACTTTTCCATTATCATAAGACAAAACTAAAGAAGCAGCTCTTTTCTCTTTGCTAGCAATAGCTCTATTAATTTGCACAAAATATCTATGTTTTATTTCTTTATTAGAAGATGTAACAGTGATTGAACACAAAGCACTTGCACCAGCTATTTTTTCTATTTCAATATTTTTTGGACTCACTATAACAGAAGCAGAAGAATTGTTTGCTGTTGCCTCTAGTTTAACACTTTGCGTTTTATATGGAACATTTGCTTCATACTTAAATAAATCTGATTTAAAGGTAGAATTCAAAGAAATCTGTTCATCATCAGCTTTTATACTGATACTTTTTAGAAAAGCATCACTTTCTTCCCCTGAACTAGATTGAAATATTGGGTTAGAAGCACCCCCTTTGCATGATAAAAATGCAAAGATTGCAAAAAACAAACATACCCAAGCATGTTTCATAACCACCTCCTAAAAAACACAAAACATATTCAATAAACAAAAATAAAAATAGCAAAAAAAGTTGCTAACACAACAAAAAAATCTAATCATCCAAATCTAATGAAAAAAGTGCAAAATCATATTTGATTGGGTCTTCTGGGCAAAACTCACGTAAAGATTCTGTAACTTCTTCAACTGTTTTTCTATCATTTTGCCGTCTTTTTGTGAAATTTAAACTTCTCGCGATGTTTGCAACATGAACATCTAAAGGAAGAAAAAGCTCTTTTGCTGATATACAATCCCATAAGCCAAAATCAACACCTCTTTCACTAGAACGCACCATCCATCTTAAAAACATATTGCTTCTTTTTCCTGCAGAACCACCATCAATAGAAGCAACATGCCTTTTTGCTCTTTCAGGTAAAAACTGCTTAAAAAAATTATAAAACTTAGCTATTCTTTCAATCAAAGGTTGCCCTATTCGTTCCTGTTGAAAAAAAACTTCAAAACCACCTTCTTTGTAAACCTGTCTTAGAGCTTTCACTATATAAAACATATCCTCACCATTCAACGTTCTATAATAGAAAGATTTTAACTTTTCGTACTCTGCGTCTGAAGCATTCATAACAAAATTATATGGAGTATTTTCCAACAACTCCATCAAAAACAAAGCACTTTTTAATATAGCCTTTCTGTTTCCCCAAGAGATAATAGACGTGAGAAAGGCAGACACCTCAATATCTTCTTTTTTACTAAATCTATGAGGTATGCTAATTGGATCTTTTTCTATGAAAGAAGGAGTTTCATACTTTAACCATGCCTTATCCAATAGCTTTTTCAAGTTTTGCATGTTCCAAATAAACCTCTATTACTTTGTCCACATTAGTCGCGTTGGAGTATAAACATATATTCCCTTATCATTATTCAAACTTAAAAACTCACCTATTGCTTTTAAGTTTTTTATATTTGTGTAGTTCCCATTTCGTTCCATTACACTCTTCATAAATTGATTCATTGGAGTTAATGGCTCGGTTATTTCTTCAACGCTAAAATCTTCTATATTAGAAAGCTCTGCTGATTTTGCAATTGCGTCTTTGAATGTTCCAATATTGTCAACAAGCCCTAGTTCCTTTGCTTTTTCTCCTGAATACACCCTGCCTTCTGCAATGCTTGCAACCTTTGCTTTTTCCATACTACGCCCTGAGGCGACTGTGTCAAGAAACATACTATAAGTGGAATCAATTCCAAGCTGTATTTTTGCTCTTTGCTCATCAGTCAAAGTGGAAAATGCACTATAGCTATCTTCAATAACACCAACTCTATCACTTGTAATTCCTAATTTTTCTTCCAACAAACCTTGAAAGTTTGGTAGCATTGCCAAAACACCAATAGATCCTGTAATAGTAAAAGGAGAGGCAAAAATATAATCTGCAGAACTACTAATCCAATAAGCCCCTGAAGCAGCAACAGAGCCCATTGAAACTACAACAGGCTTATTATATTTCTCTTTTGCTTCACGCAAAGCACGCCTCATAAGCTCAGAAGCAAAAACCTCACCGCCCCCTGAATCCACTCTCACAACAATAGCTTTTATGTCATCTTTTCTCATAGCCTTGTTAAAAAGTGTTGTAATTTCTGAGGCAACAGCTACATCTGCCGTATTGTTGCGACTCTTTGAACTTGTAATTGAACCCGTTAAGTATATAACCCCAACCTTATTTGAATATTCTCTCTTTTTCAAAGTTTTAATATAATCCGTGTACGAAACAAAACTCAACTCTTCGCCTTGAGAAAGTTCTCCTTTCATTTTTTCTTTAAAATCTTTCATTGTCATCACGTCAGTTACAATACCATAACCTAAAGCCATTTGGGCATCGTTTCCAGCATATTGCAACAATAAATTGTATGGAGTTTCTGCAAAATATTTAATTTCATCTTCAGTCTTTTTAAGATTTTTCGAAACTCCTCTCACATAGTGTTCCCACATATCAAAAAGCATAGAGCTAAGATTTTCTTTTACTTCTTTAGACATAGAAGTTCTTGAAAAAGCCTCAGCAGCTCCCTTGCATTCTCCTGCTTGAAAAGTATGAAACTTAATACCAAATTTCTCTTCCATTCCCTTAAAATAAAGGGACTCAGTCGAAAAGCCAGATATACTCACATCTCCTAATGGATCAAGCCCAATTTTTTCAGCAAATGACGCAATATAATAGTCTGATATTCCATAACTAGAAGAATATGCCCAGATAGGTTTTTCTGTTTGTTTGAATGCTTTTATTGCAGCTTCAATTTCTGCTAAATGGCTAGAAGACATTCCATGCAAATATGAAAAATCAAAATAAACAGCTTCTATTCTTTCATCGCTTGCTGCTTCATAAATTGCATTTGTAATATCCTTAAGGAGTGAAGCCTTACGACTTTCTGAAAAAACAGCTTCCATCCATTCGTATTCTCCCTCTTTTTCTTCTATTATTCCTTTAGGAGAAATCTCTAAAATAGTGGAATAACCAAGTTTTTTTGCTTCTTCTTTTGGCTCTGAAAGACCTGCAAGCAATGCTAAAACGACAAACAACAATACAAAAAAGATGATATTAACTATTACTAGCCTTGCAACATTAATGCCCTGCAATAAAATAAAAAAAAAGTTTTGCTTATTTTTCATAATGGGCGAGATTATATCATTCAAATTAAAGTATTATCAAGTCGTACAATAAACTGTATATCCATGTTTAAGACTAAAAAAAACATTAAAACACTTTAAGACGTTCTAGCACTTCCTCAATTTTTTTAGCTATGTCTTCTTCATTCTCTGTAGCATCAAGAATGAATGTTTTCATCTCTGGGTAATGAGTTTGGTAGAATCTTATAGTTTGAAGATAATTTTCTCTAACATTAGTTAAAAAGTTTGTGTTTTCATATATTTCTTTTTCGCTTCCTCTTTTTTCTATTCTCTGAATTGCTTTTGAAGGTTCTATATCTAAAAAAAATAAAATAGTTGGAAGTGGAAAATCCTCGTTTTCTTTGATAACTCTTTCTTTTGTGTCTCCAAAACCTTGATAGGCTAAACTAGAAAACAAATAACGATCGGAACACACAAGAAAGCCTTTTTCTATATTTTCAATTATACCATCTCTTCCATATATATGCTGACATCTATCAGTTGCAAAAAGGCGTATGATAGTTTCTTCAGCAAAATCTTTTTTTTTGCTTAAAAACTCTCTAATGAGTAAGCCTATAGGGGACGACGTAGGTTCTTGAGTTCCAATAGCCTTTACTCTTCTAGCATTGCAAGTTCTTAAAAGTCTATTTAACTGAGTTGTAGTTCCAGAACCATCAATTCCTTCAAAAACAATAAAATTATCTAACACCATAGCTCATTGGATTATAGCAATTGAATACATGGTAGTAAAGAGTTTTTAATCAAGTTTAAGCATTACTCAAGGAATCTGAGTTTAAATCAACACTAAGTAAATAACTATTCTATAGTTGCCATAGTGTTAATGAGGTCGATAATACTAACTATTGTTTCTTTAATTTTAATGATTTCATCTTGAAACTTCTTGTTATTATTTCCTTGAATACTAGACCAATTAGTTAGTGTTGCATAAATTCCTGTTTTGCTTCCGCCCACAATACCTGTCAATATGACATTCATTGATTTTAAGTTTTCCACAATCCTAGTGCAAATCCTTTTAATATCGCTTTCTATGTTTCGAATAATAGTTTCTACCTGAGTTTTTGTTTTTATAGTTAATACCCCACCTTCAATTATCGAAGCAAAAGATGTGCCAATCACACTTTCAGGTGAAAGCTCATTTTCAAAAGAAGCAATCTCTTTTGCTACTTGATTTAATGAATTAAAAGCAGAAGTATATTCAGATAGGTTATCAGTTCGATAGAAAGCACCTTCACTAATGATTATTTTCAGCAAAGGCATAAACTTACTTGGGTATATATCTTGAAAAAAAGTTTTAAAGAACTCTAGCATTGTCTCATTCTTTAGAGATGAATCACCTAAAAGCTTTCTCCATGGCTTATACTCAATTTCTTTCAACTTTTCTGCTTCAACAATTTTTAACATTCTAGATTTAATTGTTGCTTTTTGTATATCAGAAACCCAAGCCCCCCACTCTTGCAAAAAGAAATCTTTCCAAGCATGCTTAAAATACAAAAACCAATCTTCTCCAGCACTAAATTCTATAGGCACCCAAGTTATATCTTGCTTGACATATTTAACAATCTTATTGATTGGAATATTTTTTTTGAATTCTCCAATATAAGAAAGTGCTTTTAAGGCATCATCAATAAATTTACTAGTATCTTGTTCTATTGTATTATTTTGTTCCTTTTGAGAATCTCTTCCTAAAGGTAAAACATCTTTTTTATACAATAAAAATAATGTTTGCAACATAGGAACCGGAATATTCTTTGCAGAAGCAAGGATTGAAGCTAAAAGTTCAATTTCATTTTGAATAGCAAATATTGAACAAGTTGTCTCACTAGGTTGAACACTAAATTTCAAAAGAACCTTATCTAAAGAGAAATCGCAAAAAGTTCTCATCCATTCTATTGCTCTCGAAACTTTATACATATCAGCTTTGATATCTGCGTCTAGCTCTGTTGTAAGTTTTTCTATTTCTTTGAGAATAGTATTTTTTCTTGAATTAGAAGTGTCTTTAGCTTCCATATCAAATGATGAAGAAATTCTCAACAGATTGTTATATACCTCAGGTGCTAGAAAAGAACTTAAAAGCATATAAAAGCTGTTTTTTTCAGAATTGTAACAATCGAGCATTGAAGAGAAAAAGATTTGTGTTTTTCTTAAATCTGAGAGTAAATTATAAAATGCTGATGTATAAAGTTGCTTGGAGATATTAACATATTTACCGTCATGTTTTTTCAGATCTCTACCAACTCTATCCACTAGTTCCTTTTGATAAAGACTCTCCACAGGGACAGACTTAATTATAGAGATAATCACAAGCCATATGCGCAAGAAAAATGGTTCTTTTGTTAAACTCACAACCACTTTTTCTGCTTTTACTCCATCAGGATCTTGAGATTTTTCTTGCAACTCAGGTTGTATATTTTTCATTGAGTTGCTTATATTAAAAAGTAAACTTTTTGTTTCTTCTTCTGATAGAGAAGCCACCAAACTTTCAAACGTAGATATCTTTTCTTCCATAATTTCTCTTAAAAAGGTGGGGTGCTGGTTTTATAAACGGTCCCTACGGGAATCGAACCCGTATTTTGAGATTGAGAATCTCACGTCCTAACCATTAGACGAAGGGACCTTAA
>CAUUAF010000044.1:0-14005 GCA_963543085.1 uncultured Treponema sp.
TAGGTGTCAAAAATTATGCTAAAACCCACGTGGTGCATTAGCAGGATCTATTGGTTGATTTTTTTCGTAAACGATAAAATAGAGTCTTGCATTGCCTGAAAATGCTTCCGCACCAATTTTGCCTATGCTTTCATTCAAAGAAAGCTCTTGGTTCGGTTTAACTGTAATCTGTTCCAGTCCACCATAAACATATATATGTTTGCTTTTTGACTGAACAAAAACAACTTGACCAAAGCCCCTATGAACTCCTGTAGAGATCACTTTTCCTGAGGTGATAGTTTTTACATCTTCTCCTTTATTTGATTCTATCACAATGCCCTTTATTTTTCCTTCAAGATAAAATGTCTTTTTCGCAGGTACTGGCCAAAGAAGCCCGTAATTTGCTTCTCTTTCTGAATAGTTTCTAGGGTCATCAAGTGGTTTATACTCATCTTCTTTTGGTGGCACTAAAGATGTTTTAGGAATTTTATTGGATTTAGCAACATTAACAGCAATAGAAGAGTTTGTTTGAGGAATGTTTAACACATCTCCTGGTTTTATTAAACTTTTTTCGTTCAAAGCATTGAAATTCATGAGCTCTGTTGCAGAAACACTTAGCTTTCTTGCAATTCCATATATGGTGTCTCCATCTTTAACGGTGTAACTTCCTGGAATATATATTTTTGTCCCTGCAACAACCCTTGAAGCATCTTTAATATTATTGCTTTCTAGTAATAAATTAAGAGAAATATTGTATTTTTTACTAATACTATACAAGGTCTCTCCATTTTTTAATATATGAAAAGCCTCTGTTGAAAAAAGTGAAACTGTGCAACAAGAGAGAAAAGAAAATAATAAAGCTTTATAACGCACTATACATCTCCATCTCCCACCCTAAAAGAATTAATTTTGTCTAAATTTACTAAAGAAATTATCTACCTCAAACCCATTTATCTTTGTGCCTGTAGGATATGCCGATATGATACTTTTTTTCCCATTTTCCAACTGTGTAGATGTTATTCCAAACTGAATAGAACTTTCAGCTTCTACAAATGCAGAAATATTATCTGCAAATCGCACTAACTTTCCGTCAATTGGGCTAAAATCTTTATTCTCAGCTAACTCTTTGTACTTAACTATTTTTACTTCACCATTTACCTTTATACGATTTTCAAATTCATGTTGAATATAATATAAAATCTCATCTTTATAAAAATCGTCTATCAATGGAAGTAATTCTTCTTTTACAACCTTATCCTCTATTTCTTTTACAACATTGGGCAATGTGTCTGTAGCTTTTTTAACAGGAGAAATAATATCTCTAGTTACAGCTTCTGGAAGATCATGAAAAAGTCCACAAAAAAAATTGTTATAAATTCGAGAATCACTCATACCAAGGTCATAACATATCAATAATGTTAAAACAGCAACAAAATATGAATGCCCTAAAACAGAAGTGAGAGGAACTCGTGGGCTTTGATTCCATCTAAGCTGAAAACGCAATTGCTCTATCTTTGTAATAAGTTTGTATGGTTTATCTTTTTCAAGTAGAAGACGAACTCCTTCTAAATATTTAAAAGAATCAACATCTTTTTCTATTGATGAAAGAATATCTCTTAATCTAAACTCCTCGTTACATGGTTTTAGCATTTCAAGTTCTCTAAGAGAAGCATATTGATGGGATGCAATTAATATTTCGTCTTCGATAGTCCTTTCCTCTGTTTCATCAAAAAGATAAGATTTAAAAAGAGACAAGAATTCTTTGTTATCAATCTTTCCCTTATATTTATCAAATATCCACTCGTTTATCTTTTTATATTCTTCAGGATAAGAAGTTCTAATTAAGTATTGAATTGGTGCTTTTATATCAGAAAGAGCTATTTTTTGTAGCAATGCAAAAACAGAATGATTTATAATCTTATTCCAATCAACTTCCTTTCCGCCTTTTTGTTCATACTTACCGATGATAAATGCCAAAAACATTTTTTCGGCAACCTTATCCATCTCCATAGGTCTAAACGGACGCACCAAATCATTCCAGCGTTCTATAGAGAAAGCCTCAAAAAGAGTGAAAACAAAATTCTTACTCAGCATTACTTTTTAGAACCTTTATTTTTACTATCTTTTTCTGCAATTTTAGTCCATATTTTAAGCTTTGTTTTAACATCTTCAGCTTCTTTGTTTTCTCCTAAAATAACATGGATACGCCTTAATGCAGATAGATATTTTGTTGCAGTTCTAACGTCTTCAATATTATTAGTAGCAATTTCATATTTCTTTCTATATTCTTCTGCTGAGCTTTCTAGCAATGTTTTTACAAGACGCAAATGAAAAATAACATCATCATAATTTTCATCACGCGGATTTAGGGCAACAGCTGATGCAAACTTTAGGTCTACAATATTTTTGGCAACAGTTGCATAACGCCCCATGATTTCTGCAAAAGACCATTTCCATTTTGTATTTGTTCCATAAGCATCAAGTACCATCCAAATAACAAAACCTATTTTTCTAATTAGGTAATAACGTTGTTTTTGAGTTATGCTAGATATTTGTGAAACATGGTCTTCATATTCCGTATATGATGCATCTATGTAGTTTGTAACAATTTCTTCAAGATATATGATAACCTTATACAGGGTTTTTCTAGCTTCGTTTAATATGTTTTCGTTTTTTCCACCAAGATATTGAACCGAGACATTATATTTTGCAAGATATGCTGTTACAAGAAAAATCATTTCATCAACTAAAACAAGCCTCTTATAACTAGCACCTTTTTCATCTTTTTTTATTAGACCTAATATATGTTCTTCTCGAATAAGAATCTGACTTATAATTTCATCATATTCTTTTTTCTTTGCTTCATGTTTTAGTTTCAACTCTTCTTTTTCTTCCTTAGACATAACATCTCCTATTAAAAAGTCTAATATTCAAAAACTCCTACTTACTATATTTTTCTAGTAATTGTGAAGCATGATTAAAAGCTATAGGGCTTAATTCATCACCTGATAGCATTCTCGCAATTTCTTCAACTCTTCTTTCATTTTCAATTACAAAAGCTTGTGTAAAAGTCTTACTATCGGCTACGTGTTTCTCAACTTTTATGTGATTATCGGCATGAGCTGCTATTACTGCAAGGTGGGTGATACAAAGAATTTGTTTTTTTTCTGATAGTCTTTTTATCTGAGAGGCAAGGCTTAAAGCCACCTCTCCACCAATTCCTGTATCTATTTCATCAAAAATTAAGGTTTCCACTTCATCATTTTCAGAAAGAACAGTTTTCAAGGCTAGCATAACCCTAGAAAGTTCACCTCCTGAGGCTATTTTTGCCAGAGGTTTTAGCTGTTCACCAGGATTTGCACTAATCATAAACTCAATTTCATCAAAGCCAAATGGATTAGCTGTAAGATGACCTTCATTTTCTTCTTTTGTTGTTATATTCACTCCAAAATGAGCTTTCTCCATATTTAGGTATTTTAGGATGTTTTCAACTTCTTCTTGTAGTTTTATTGTATTTTCTTTTCGCTTTTTTGTGATAAAATGACCAAGTTCTAAAATTGAAGCCTCAAGTGTTTTTATATTTTTTGCTAGTGCTTCTTTTGCTTCAGTTGCATTATTTTCGTTTTCAATGGTGTTTTTTGCATTTTCATAAAAATTAAGAACGTCTTTGATTGAAGCACCATATTTTTTTTCTAATTTATATATTAAAGATAATCTTTGCTCTATTTCTTCTAACCTTTCAGGAGAAAAACTCATATTAGAATAGTATGAAAAAAGAGAGTCTGAAATATCTTCTATCTCATAAAAAGCTGTTTCAAATCTTTTTGCATAGGAAAGGAGATTTTTATCCATATTCACTGCATCATCAAAATAATGATTCACTTTTCTTAGATTGTTTATGCCCCCATGTTCCCCATTAAATATGTCGACAATATCCTTGATTGAAGAAAATAGCTTTTCAAAATGAGAGAGACGAATTTCTTCTTCTTTTAGTTTTTCTTCTTCTCCATCTTTTAGTTTGGCTTTTTCTATTTCTTCTATTGCAAAACTTAAAAACTCATTTTTTTCTTTTTTGTCTTTTTCTCTTTCTATTAAACTAGCATATTTTTCTCTTAAAGATGCTAGTTCTGTATACATTTTTGTGAATGTTTTAACTTCATTTTCAATTCTTGCAAAACCATCCAAAAAACGTCTATGCTCACTTATCTTGAATAGGGATTGATGGTCATGTTGACCGTGAATATCTATTAAAAATGATGTAAAATCTACAAGTTCTGTTCTAGTAATTTGCACTCCTCCTATCCATATAGAAGAGCGTCCATTTGTTTTTAGTGTACGCCTTATTAAAACTTCATTATTTTCAAGCTCTATTTGATGTGAAGTAAGCCATTGCCTTGCATTTTCACTATTTTTGCTTATAGAAAAAACAGCTGAAACACTAGCTTCTTCTGCACCGTGTCTTATTATGTCCAAGTTAGATTTTCCACCCAATAGAAATGAAATTGAATTAATTAATATAGATTTCCCTGCACCTGTTTCTCCTGAAAGCACATTAAAACCTTTTGAAAAATTTATTTCTAAGCTATCAATTAAAGCTACATTTTTTATAGATAGATTTTCAAGCATATACAAATCCTTAATTCAGAGTATATATGTAAGAGTCTAATTTTTCAATTGTGAAAAATCCTAACAGCATAGCACGTTCTAACTTAACGATTTCGCATGTGTAAGTTGCTCGACTTACACATGCGAAATCGTTCGACCTGCGATCCGCAAATTGCTCGACTTACATATGCGAAATCGAGCGATTTGGGGGCAGTACATTAGCTAATGTACAACCGTAACATTAGCTAATGTACTGTGCTCACATTTCTTAATGTAGAAAACCTATTATGTATGGAGTTCGTATAAGGAAAGCTTGAGTTAAAGAAATTTGAAAGGTTGTGAGAGAATTTCATAACAAGGGGATACTATCAATAGAGTAAAGAATAATCAAGAAATTATTCTTTATAATTTGCTGTAAGTTTTAGGACTTAACAATATCTATTTTAATGTATATCATAACTCGCAATTTTTAAGAGGTTTTAAGTGAAGAAAACACTTTTCTTTGTCATTTTAGTTTTTCTTTTTTCATGCAAGCATAAAGCGCAAGAAAATATAGAAGTAGATGTTAGCTTGAAAAAAATAATTATAAACCGAGGGGATGGTGTAGAGAAAATTATATCGCCTGTATCGTTAATTTGTAATTATGAATTGGAAGAACAGATTAATAAGGTAAACTATCTTCTTGTTGAAGCTGTTCCTAGTGATGAAAATGCAGAAATTTATTTTGACCAAGACTCTGAAAATAAAAGATCAGAAAAATATGAAAAATACAGAGAGAGTATAGTTATAACAGTAAAAAAAAATAAAAAAGAAAAAAAATATACACTCAATATTAAAAAGTTAGATGATAAAACAGGAATACAAAGCTTAGTAATAAAACAAAAAGATGTTGTGTTAAAAAATCTTAATTCTTTTATTCCGAAAGTGATTAATGTTGATTTAAGAGATAGGGTAAGTAGTGAGGAATTTGTACTTGTGAATGTAACACCAAAAGAGGCTTTGGCAGAAGTCCTTTTTGATGAAATTCTTTCTATTAATAATGGAACAAAAAAATATGAAAGCTATCAAAAATTAGTTAAACTTACTATAAAAAGAGGTAACGAAAAATCTGAGTATAAGCTCAACTTTAGAGAACCTATAATTCCAGAACCTAAAGATTATTCAATTAAGTGTAATGTGGTAGACTCTGTTGGTGGAACAAATGTAGAGGGTGCTAAGGTAAAAGTTTATGAAGAAGGTTCTATTCAAGTTTTGCAAGAAAAAACTACTAACATAGAAGGAAATGTATATTTTTCGCTTGAAGGTGATAAGTATTATATCTTTGTTTCGTCTAAAAAAGGTAGTGCAGGTTCTAGAGTGGAGTCTGTTTATCTAGCTAGCGATAAACGTTTATTTCTTCCTATTGTTATGAGAGAAGGAGAGGTTGGAGCTTTAGCAAAACCACCTGAAGTTATAGGTCTTAGTATCACTCATAATGGAAACGAAAAACCTTTAGAAAAAAATGAAAAAATAGATTTTTCTAAAATTAATGAAAGCACTGTTCTTAATATTAAAATAAGATCGAGTAAAATTATTCCAGAAAGAAAAATTGATAATCGTAGGTTTGGAGTTATGTTGAATATAGGCTCTTGTTCTAGTGCAAACTCTTATGGAGCTATGTATCTTATTCCAAACTTAAAAGAAACTAAAATAGATCAGGATGGATTGATAATTCAAAACTTTAGTACCCATCTTAATAAATTAGTAGCAAGTGATGGAGAAAATACTCTTCATTTTATGATTTATGATGTTGCAGGAAATAGGTGTGAGCGTCATCAAAGAGTGATATTCGAAAATGCTAGTCTAAATAATAATGAGATAAATTCAGTTGATGATTTTAGTGAATTTTCTGTGTATTCTGAACGTTATTATAGGCCTTTAGAAACTTTTGGTATGCCTAAAGAAGAAGGAATGCAAACCTCAGCTCGTGTAGTTCTTTTCTTTAAATTTAATAAGGACATAGAAATTGGAAAAGTTAATGTTTTTCGCCGTCCGTATCAGGAAGGATCCACTAAAGAAAACTGGGAGCTAGTTCACATCAAACACTATGAAAAAAACTTTACAGGACAATACTTTAGAGATTTTAAAATTAGTGATGATTCTGGAACACTTAAAGAAGGTGAAATATATCAATATAAACTAGAAGCATACAACTCAAAAGGGAGGATTGTAAGTCCTATTGCAACAGTAAGAATTATGGAAGCTTTTAATGTTTTCCTTACAAATCCAAAAAATGGTTCTGAGATATCTTTTTCGGATATTCCAAATAAAAACTTTTCTTTTAAGATTAGTAATAAGAAGTTATGGGAAAGCTCAGATTATTTTTCCTTTGCTGTTTTAATCAATAATGAGAATTCTGAGCCTATATATGTTTCTAAAATGAGATATTATCTAAATGGAGAAAAGAATTTACAAATTGCAGATAAAAGCAAAAAATATAAAAAATATACTGACTATAATCCTTCAACAACTAACATTGATGAGCTAATTCAATATACAGATGGAATAGTTACTATCACAAATAACTTTTTTAACGAAGCAGGTTTTAATATTGAGGCAGAAAGCCTTGCAAAGAAGATTACTCAAGGCGGATTATATTATTGGGATATTCAAGATATTGATGTGTATCAAGATGATGTTGGAGCTTTTTTTGTTAAAGAGTATCCATATTTGGATAACAAAACAGGTGAACCTTTTGGAAGCACAAAATCTCACTCTTATTCTTGTTCTAATCTTGATGGTGTAGGTGGGGCGGTTAATGGTAAAGCTTTATTTATAGTGAAGTAGTTGGTAAGCATTATGAAAAGAATTTTATTTTTAGCTATTAGTTTGTCTTTATTTGCATGTAATTCATCGTATCAAAATAATACCGTCACTTATGCTGAAACTTATATCGTAAAAACTATAAAAGGTTTTTTGATATCTAACTTTAATGAATTAGGTGTTATATATCATGGAGAAAAACCAGATACAAATCTTTTAATTGATGGAGAGTTCCACACTGTTTCAAGACCAGCTAATATAGGAGAAAAAGATTTTATTAAAAAAGTTGAAAGCTTAAATGGCGTTTATTATGCTTGTCCTAATAGGAAAGTCAAAGCTCCTCAATATGTTGTTACAGCACCTAGCTTAAAAACTTTTGGTCTTGATGCAGGCAACTTAAACGAAGATAAGGAAGCAGCCTATTATGAATATGCTCTTCAAATAACACATGCAAGAGATTGGGTAGACTTAGATGGACAAAAACAACAAGGAGCTTATACTAAAGTAGGTTATGGAAATAATAAGGTTGTTGTAGCCATTATTGATTCTGGTCTTAATATGAATCATGAAGATTTTAAAAGAGATGGAAAAACTATCTGCCTTTATGCAAAATCAGTTACAAATTTAGATACTTTTTGTGACATTCCTATAGGAAGGAATGATGATATTATGGGGCATGGAACTCATTGTGCTGGCACTATGTGTGCTGTGGAAGGAAACAATGAGGGGATAGCTGGAGTTGCATACAAAAATACATATATAATCTCATACAAAGTTTTAGGTTTTGATGATGGAACTATTAAAGGAATTTATGGAGCTTTAGGGGATTTAGCTGAAATTACTACAATCCTTAAAAAAGATCCTGCGAATAGAACTAAAACTGAGAATGATAGGATTCCTTCATCTGTGCCCAAAGATTTTAAGATTACTCAAAAGACAATTCCTGTAAACATGAGTTTAGGTCATCCTTCATTAGGACAATATGAAGTTGAAATGCTTAACCTTGCAATTAACCATGATGTGCTTCCTGTAGTCTCTATGGGAAATGCAGGGAGAGTGAAATTAACTTATCCTCGCTCTCTTAAAGGTTGTCTTGCCGTTGGGGCTACAACAGCTCAAGACAAAAGAGCTTCTTTTAGTGAGGCAGGCGAATCTATTAGTGTTTCAGCACCGGGGGCTTATATTATCTCAACTTATAATGGGCGTTGGTCTGGAAACATGTTGCAAACTGGAACAGACAGAACAGGAACCCAATTTATGAGTGGCACTAGCATGGCAGCTCCATTTGTTACAGGCACTATAGGCTATCTTCTTTCTTTTGATGAAGGTCAAAAACTCTCTCCATATCAAATTAAAAGACTACTTGAAGAAACTGCTGATAAAGTTGACGAAGGGAATGCACCTTTTGGTAAATATATAAATGGACACTCTATTTATTATGGTTATGGAAGAGTGAACGTGCTAGAAGTAGCTAAAAGTGTTGCAAAAGTTTCAGGGGCTAAACCAATTCCTGAAGAAGATTCTTTTTATCTTACTAAACCTTTAACTATAAGAACTCAAAATAGCAATACTAAGGTATATCTTTATGAAGTTTTGCCTGATGATTCTTTGTTTCTTCAGGGCATAGCTATTACCAATGAAAATAAGACTGTTTATTTTTATGGTCTAAAAAATGAAACAAAATATAGAGTGACTTCTTATGTTGGTTCTATTTTAAGAGAATACGAAATTATTACTTCTAAAACAGGAAGTTTGGAATACACTTTTAATTAGATTGGGAGGAGTGGCGTAGTTCACTTTGATATTATGAATATAACAATAATTTATGGTGGTAAATCTGCTGAACATGAGATTTCAATTTTGTCTGCTTCATCTGTAGTTAGGAATATAGAGGAAGAGAACACTATTCACCTTATTGGAATAACAAAAGATGGTGTTTGGTATCATCAAGATGACTCTATGTGTCTTTTATTAAAAAATAATGCAAATGAAAATCTAAAGATTTTAGAAAATGAAGATTCTCGCATTTCAGTAATTCCTGGAGCTGGAAAACATGCTTTTAGAACTTCTAAAGGTGTGTTAGAAACTGATGTTGTTTTTCCTGTTTTGCATGGCTCTTATGGAGAAGATGGCACTATTCAAGGCTTATTAGAAATGCTTGATTTGCCTTATGTTGGACCATCTGTTATGGCAAGCAGTATAGCAATGGATAAAGAAAAGACAAAGATATTATGGAAGGAAGCAGGTTTGAGTGTTGTTCCTTATGTTGCTATTAAAAAATGGGAATGGAATAATCCAGATAAAAGAGAAGAATTCCTTAATCTAGCAGAAAAAGACTTTAAGTATCCATTATTTGTTAAGCCTTCAAAAACAGGTAGCTCTGTTGGAACTAGCAAAGCAAATGATAAGGCATCTCTTATTGCTTCTTGTGAACAAGCTTTTAAGTGGGACGATAAAATATTGATAGAAAAGTTTATAGTGGCAAGAGAACTTGAATGTTCTGTTACAGGTAATGAAGCTGCTGTAGTCTATACAGCAGGAGAGATTATCCCACATCACGAGTTTTATGACTATAATGCAAAATACATTGACGCTGATGGAGCTACGCTTAAAATTCCTGCAGATTTAGATTATGGAATGTATAAAAAGATTAGATATATTGCAGCAAAAGCTTATGAAGCATTGGAGCTTTCATCTCTTTCTCGAGTTGATTTTTTGCTTGATAAAAATGATGGCACTGTATATCTTAATGAAGTGAACACAATACCTGGTTTTACATCTATTTCTATGTTTCCAAAATTATGTGAAGCTTCTGGTTTGCCATATAAAGAGTTAATTAGCACTTTATTTGATCTTGCAATAGAAAGACATAAAGCTAGAAAGTCTTATTCTTTTAAACTAAAATAAAAATGTATTATTTTTTTGAAACTTATGGCTGTCAGATGAATGAAGCAGAGTCTCACTCTATGGAACAACTTTTGTTAAAACAAGGTTGGAAAGAATCAAAGAGTGCTGGCGAAGCTGATTTAATAATTATCAATACGTGTTCTGTTCGAATTACAGCAGAAAATAGGGTTTTAGGACGGCTAGGCTATTATTCAAGTCTAAAGAAAAAGAGACACTTTTTTGTCTTATTAGTAGGTTGTATGGCAGAACGTCTTTATGAAGATATTCAAAAAACTTATCCATTAATAGACTATGTGGTTGGCATGTTTGAGCGTCATCTTTTACCCTTAATCTTTGAAGAAATTGAAAAACGACTTTTAGAAAAAGATTTTAAAGGAGAAGAGAAGCTACTTTCTAACTTAGAAGAAAAACCAAAATCAGGCTATTATTTTGCTCCTTTTTCATACCATGAGGGTGCTTTTCAATCTTTTGTTCCTATAATGAATGGTTGCAATAATTTTTGCACTTATTGCATTGTTCCTTATGTGAGAGGAAGAGAAATGTCTCGTCCTGTGCAAGATATTTTAGATGAAGTGAATAAGCTTTCCTTAAACGGAGTTAAGGAAATTACTTTGTTGGGACAAAATGTAAATTCTTATAGGGGAGAGACTAAGGATGGGAAAATAATTGATTTTCCAACTCTTCTTTATTTGATTGACAAAGAAGCTAGTAAAACTGATGAAATTAAGTGGATTCGCTTTGTTTCAAGTCATCCAAAAGATATGTCAAATGAGTTGATTGATGCTGTATCTCAATTAGATAGACTTTGCAAGGCAATACATTTACCTGTGCAACATGGCTCTGATGTCGTCTTAAAAAGAATGAATAGGAGATATACTGCATCACACTATATTTCTAAAATTGAATACTTAAGAGAAAAAATTCCAGAAGTCTCTCTAACAGCTGACATTTTAATGGGTTTTCCGGGGGAGACTGAAGAGGATGTTCAGCTAACTCTTGATTTGATGAAAAAGATAGAATTTGATAGTGCTTTTATGTATCATTATAATCCGCGTGAGGGAACTGTAGCTTATGATTTTCCTGATAGAATTGAGGATGAGGTTAAGCTAGAGAGACTACAAAGAGTAATTGATTTGCAACTATCAATTACTCATAAAAAAATGCTTTCAAAGGTTGGGAAAGAAACAACTGTTTTACTTGAATCTGTTTCTAGGAACAATAGTAACGAGCTTTTTGGGCATACTGAAGCAAATGAAATGGCTGTTGTGGCAGGAGGTTCGCCCGATCTTTCTTTAATTGGTAAGTTTGTTAAAGTGAAAATTAAAGAGTTAAAAGGCAAGACTTTTAGATGTGTAGCTTTAAGCAACATTTAGAAAAAATGAGATTTTAATAAATATAAGGAGTTAAGAGAAATTATGAAAGATTTTAAGAAAGTTCAGGATTTTGTTGAGAGTTTAAAAGAAGAAGCTATTAGGATTGAAAAATTACTTACTTCAATTCCTGCTATGGCTCCAGAGTCAGATGGAGATGGGGAAGAAAAAAAAGCCATAGCTCTTGAAAAATACCTCATCTCTTTGGGTTTTCCACAGCCTGAATACTTTTATGCACCTGATGATAGGGTTTCTTCAAAAAGAAGACCAAACATGCTTTTTACAATTCAAGGAAAACAAAAGACATCTCTTTGGATTATAAGTCATTTGGATGTTGTGCCACCTGGTGAAGGTTGGGATGCATCTCCTTGGGATTTAAGAATTGAAGGAGATAAGATTATTGGGCGAGGTGTGGAAGATGACCAACAAGGTTTAACTTCTTCTATATGTGCAGCTCTTCCCTTTATTAAATTGAATATAATTCCTGAATACACAATAAAGCTTTTGTTTGTAGCAGATGAAGAGGTAGGCTCGAAATATGGAGTTTGTTATTTATTAAAAGAACATTCACTATTTCAAAAAGGAGATTTGATTTTGGTTCCAGATGGTGGTGACCCTAAAGGAGAGACTATAGAGGTGGCAGAAAAAACTACTATCTGGTTTAAGTTTATCACTAAAGGCTTACAAACTCATGCTTCTATGCCTGATTCTGGCAACAATGCTTTTGTTGCAGGTTCTGATTTAGTATTAAGGCTTCATAACCTTCAAACAATTTTTAATAAAAAAGATTCTCTTTTTATGCCAGATTATTCAACTTTTCAACCTACAAAAAAAGAAGCTAATGTGCCAAATGTCAATACAATTCCAGGCGAAGATGTTTTTTATATGGATGCACGCGTTTTGCCTTTATATGACCCTGAAGAAATTGTGAAAGCAGTGAAAAAAGAGTGTAAAGAAGTGGAAGAAAAATATGGAGTGAAAATCACTATTGAATATGATGATATTGAGTATTCACCTCAGACACCAAAAGATGCAAAAGTTGTAAAAGAATTATCTGAAGCTCTTACAAAGATTCGTGGCATAAAGCCAAAGATAATAGGCATTGGAGGAGGCACTGTGGCAGCTCCTTTGCGTGTTAAAGGCTTTGAGGTTGCTATGTGGTCATCACTTGATGACATGGCTCATCAAGCAAATGAATATGCTCTTTTGAGTAATATAATAAATGATGCTGTAATTATGGCAGCCTTAATGTATGGAGTAGAAAATATTAAGTAGGCAATCTTAATGAACTGATTAATTTGAGAATTTGGCTAAAAGTCAGATTCTCAAAAATAGTTTTTGAAAAAGCTTATTCTTCTAATACTCTTCTTTTTCTATCTAATAAGATCTAACATAATCACATATAAACACTTCATCTTGAATTAAGTATTTCTTTTTTGTAGACTATGCAGATATGTTAAATTCAATAATAAAGTTTATTTTTGGCTCTCAACATGAGAGAGATATAAAAGCTTTGCTACCTGTTTTGCAAAGCATAAATGATTTAGAGTCTTGGGCTATTAGCTTAAAAGATGAAGACTTTAAGACAGAAACTGAAAACTTCAAAAAAGCATACCAAGAAGGTGTTCCATTGAGCGATTTTGTGCCTAAAGCGTTTGCATTAGCTAGAGAGGCTGCAAGAAGAATGCTGGGGGAGCGTCCATACGATGTTCAGATTATGGGTGCCTTAGTATTAAATGCTGGCAAAATTGTTGAAATGAAAACAGGTGAAGGTAAGACTCTCATGAGTGTTGCAGCTGCCTACTTAAATAGCCTTACAGGAAAAGGGGTTCACGTAGTTACTGTAAACGACTACTTAGCAGAACGTGACGCCATGTGGATGAAAAAAGTGTATTCATTCCTTGGAGTGAGCGTTGGGGTTATCCTTTCAAATATGGATAATGAGGCAAGAAAACAAGCTTATAATTGTGATATCACTTATGGAACAAACAATGAGTTTGGCTTTGATTATTTGAGAGATAACATGCAAATAGCACTATCACAAAAGGTGCAACGTGGTTTTTCGTATTGTATTGTTGACGAAATTGACTCAATATTGATTGATGAAGCTAGGACTCCTCTTATTATTTCAGGCGGAGCAGAAGACGACACACAACGTTTTTTTGAAGTTGATAAGTTAATAGGTAGCTTAACTGAAGTTTTAAAAAATCCTAAAACAGGAGAGTATCCAAATGAACTTGAAGGGGAAAAGATAGAAGGAGACTATACTATAGACGAAAAGAGTAGGCGAATCTCTTTTACAGATCAGGGAATGCTTAAAATTCAAGACATTTTAACTCGTC
>CAUUAF010000045.1:0-13803 GCA_963543085.1 uncultured Treponema sp.
GGAAAGAGAGAAACTTCAATCATCAGGCGGTGCGTGAAAGAATTTAGGTTTGAAAGCATAATAGAAAATAGAGAAAAAAATGTAAGCTGACGTCTTTTAAGACTGATTGTTGAATACACAATTTAAGAAACTTTAAGAATATATTAGGCATGTTTGGGAACAGTATTTTTCTATAAAATTGCCTATCAAAAAGCCTAAACAACGCTTATTGAACAACTATATATTTCGAGGAAAAGAAAAATAAGTTAAAAAAAATATTGATTCCTCTCTTACCTTTTGTTAGAATAGTGAGACTCACTATATTCTGGGAGGGATGTATGGTAGTCTTGGTAACTGGAGCTGCAGGCTTCATAGGTTATTTTCTTTCAAAAAGGTTGCTAGATGAAGGCAACACAGTTTTAGGGGTAGACTCTCTCAATGAGTACTATGATGTTTCTTTGAAACGAACTCGCTTAGATATTATTTCAAAAAATAAGAATTTCAAGTTTTTTGTAGGTAAGATTGAAGATAGGGATATTCTGGATTTTGTCTTTTCTAATTATAAGATTGACGTGGTTATACATCTTGCAGCACAGGCAGGAGTAAGGTATAGCATAGAAAATCCCCAAAGCTACGTAGATTCAAACCTTGCAGGCTTTTTCACAATATTAGAATCTTGTAGAAAATACAAAGTGCCTCATTTTCTTTTTGCTTCTAGTTCTTCTGTGTATGGAAACAATCCTAAAGCTCCCTACACAGAAGATTTAGTTTGCGACTCTCCTTTAAGTTTATATGCTGCCACTAAAAAATCGAATGAGCTTATGGCATATAGTTATAGTCATTTATACCAAATTCCATCAACAGCTTTAAGGTTTTTCACTGTTTACGGTCCTTATGGTAGACCTGATATGGCATATTTTAAATTTGCAAAAAAGATTATGAAAGATGAACCTATTCAGGTGTTCAATAATGGAAAATTATATAGGGATTTCACATATATCGATGATATTATTGAAGCTATAATGAAGTTAATTCCATTAGCTCCTGATGGCAAAGAACAGGACACTTCACCTGAAAAAGCCACACAGAATGGTTATTTTGACATCTTTAATATTGGGAATGAACACCCTATATTATTGCTTGATTTTATTTCAATTCTTGAAGATAAATTATGCAAAAAAGCTATAAAACAACTAATTCCAATGCAAAAAGGAGACACTTATAAAACTTATTCTTCAACGAAAAAGCTTTATGATAAAATCGGCTGGAAGCCTTCTACACCTTTCGAAAAAGGCTTGGAAGAATTTGCAAAATGGTTTTTGAAAAACTATAAATAATAAGACTATTTTGAAAAACCTTGTTGGTTTTTAGAGATTATCTTTTTAATAGGGAACTAATAAGTTAGTTCCCTACCTTCATTTGTTCTTTAAAAGCTGCTATTATTTTAGGAATAAGAGATTCATAATTACCTTCAGTATAAGCTCCTGAGGCTTGCTTATGTCCACCTCCTTCAAATTGTGTCGCCACAAGACTCACATCAATCTTATCAAAAGACCTAAAGCCAATTGAACAATGATTTTGATCTTCTTGTTTGACCACCACTATAGCTTGAACATCTTTTATCGCTTGTAGAAGCATATACAACGTGTCAGTGTCTCTTCCATCCAATCCAAACTCCAAAAAATCATCATAAGTTTGGTATGTAACAGCCAATTTACCATCATAATGAAGCGTGAGGCGTTCAAGACTTCTTCCAATCAAAATACGAGAAGAAAAAGATTTATTGCCATTCATCTGTGCAAAAATGAGTTTAGGGCTCACTCCTTGTGCAACCAATCGTGAAACATACATGAAAGTTTCACTACTTTTTTCATCAAGATGTCTAAAAAAGCCTGTGTCTGTGCATATTCCAAACAGAGTAAAAAAAGCTTCCTCTTTTGTTAGAGTACCACTCATTTTTTCAATCACATCTTGCACTAATATACAGGCTGCAGGAGCTGTAGAATCAATAAAAAAATTGGGAGATTTCTCGTTATTTGTTGCATGGTGATCAATAATTGCAATTGGTAAACCTTTAATTTCTTCTTCCACACTCCCTGTTCGCTCTATATTTGAACAATCCACAATAATAACACCAACATTATGCTTATATTCACTAGGCAGAGTCTTACTAAAAAGAGATTCATATTGCATTATTTCTGTTCTCTTGAATGGTCCTGCAGAAAGGAGCATTGTTCTCTTTCCTAGTCGTTTTAAGAACAAAGAAAGAGCTAAACTACTTCCAATACAATCTCCGTCAGGTTCTTTATGCCCTGCGATCACTATTGTTGAGTATTGATTTATAAAATCTACCAAGCCTTGTGGAACTACACGCATAACGTCTCCTCGTGAATGTTCGAATAAATATGTTTGGGATGATAATTTGGATTATATGTCTATTGATAAAAAAAAGCTGATCTCAAACATTCAAGACCAGCTTTAATAAATTAAAATTGAAGTTCTATTGTTTCGTTTGAAAATTTTCCATCATATTCTGCAGGATTTGGTAAAAAGCCCCAAACAGGATGACGAGGATTGTCAACAGGTAATGAAACCTTAACAAATTCAAACTTTCCATTCTTTGTAAACACGCTCATATAAGGTGAGATTCTAGCATTAATCTTTTTTATTTCTCCCCTTCCATCCTGTGGACTAAACCACTTATGAGGAACGAAAACTTCACCTGTTTGAAAATTAGCTCGCCTATAAACTATGTAATAACCATCATTATGCTGATAAGCCTTAACTATAGGCACATTAACATAATACATTTCTGTTTCTTTATTTTGCTGTGCATGCAAGAACACTCCTACAGCCAACAAAAGAAGAACAAAATAAGACTTTTTCATAAGATCACTCCTTTATGTATGTTTTGAAAAGTAGCTATGATTATACATATTTTATATTTACTTTTCAACTATATTTAAGAAGCTATAAAAACTTAAAAAACTATTCTCTAGTACCTTTTTTGAATATTTGATATCCTAAAATTCACATATGAGTAATTCAAATATGCAATTTTATCACCCTGTAGAAATAGGAAACCTAAAACTTGAAGGCAACATCTTTTTAGCTCCTATAGCAGGCTATTCTGACTCTGTTTTTCGCTCTCTTTGCTCTAACGAAGGAGCTAGCTTTACATACACAGAAATGGTTTCGACTGAGGCATTGGTTCGTAGTTCTAAAAAAACAGCTTTTTTGATGGAAAAAAGCGAAAATGAAGAAAAATATGCAGTGCAAATATTTGGTTCTTCCCCAGACACTATGGCAAAAACAGCTGTTATAATTATGGAAAACTATGCCCCCTCTTGCATTGATGTGAATGCTGGTTGTCCTATGCCAAAAATCACAAAATCAGGAGCTGGTTCTGCACTGCTGTCAAACCCTAAATTGCTTTTTGATATATTAAATGCATTGGTGAAAGCACTTGAGCCATATAAAACCCCCATCACACTTAAGATACGCTCAGGGAAAACTTGTGATGAGCCATTATGGAAAGAAGCAGCAAAAGTTGCAGTAGAGGCAGGGGTTAAGGCAATCACTATGCATCCACGTTCTCAAGCTCAATGCTATTCAGGAGTTAGCAACACCCAATTGATTGGAGAATTGAAGGAAGAAGTGAGTAGTTATGGAGTAAAAGTATTTGGCTCAGGCGATCTTTTTAGCCCAGAAGATGCAAAAAGAATGTTTGAAATGACAAACTGTGATGGCATTATGTTTGCAAGAGGAGCTATGGGAAATCCATTTATATTTAGGCAAACAATAGAGTTTTTGCAAACTGGAAAAATAACTGATATAAGTGTTGAAGACAGAATAAAAACTGCAAAGAAGGAATTAGCACTATTATGTAAGGTAAAAGGGGAAAAATTAGGTTGTCTTGAAATGCGAAAGCGAATCTCCCCTTACATTAAAGGAATTGAAAACGCAAGCGAAAAAAGAAAAGAATTAGTGCAATGTTCCACATTAGAAGAATATGAAAACGTGCTAAATAGCATTTGAGGAGTCAATGGTGAAAAAAATAATATTTGCTTTGAGCTTTATATTTCTCTTTTTTTCTTGCAAAAAAAATATCGAAGAAAAAATTGCTGTTATCTGGACAAATAAAGTTGAAGTGGCTTCTTATTGCGAGGAATTTAACACAGTTAATGATAAGTATAAAGTGGTGGTGGAATACAAAGAAAATCCACCAGATGAAATATTAAAGGCAGAAACTATGCCTGATATGGTGATATCTTCACGACTCAAAGGAAAAGACACACGAACCAAATTTAAACCTCTTAATTATTTACTAAAAAAGGAACTTGATAGGGAAAACTTTTATACAGAGCTTTTGGATTTAGGTTTAATTGATGGAGAGCAATATCTTTTACCTCTGAGTTTTAATCTTCCAACGGTGATTTTTTCGCTTTCCAATAAGCATTTATTGGAAAACAACTTTACTATCTCTTTTGAAGAAATTAAAAAAATTGCTTTATCTTTTAACTCAAAAAAAGGAGAGGCATACACTAAAATGTGTTTTGCACCACGATGGGAAGCAAATGTACTTTATATTGCTATGCAAGGCTTGGGGGTAGACTTTGAAGAAGGAAAAGACAATTTTATTTGGAATGATGAAGCATTAAAAAGAGCAATAAGCTATGTAAAAAATTGGACTAGAGAAGTAAATGAAGCATCTTATAAAGAGGATGAGTTCAAATTTAAATATCTTTATGATGTTCCATATATTTTAATAGATAATGGATTTTGTGCTTTTTATTATATGTCAACCGACGCTCTTTTTTCTCTTCCAAAAGAAAAACTACAAAACATTGATTTTAGATATCTAGAATTTAATGACAAAGTTCCTTGCAATGATGATATTTTATATGCAGGAATATGTTCGTCAGCAAAAAATAAAAATGCAAGCGAAGCTTTTATAACATGGCTTTATTCTTTAGAAACTCAAGAAAAACTATTAAGGAAAAAACTGACAAAAAACTTACCAAGCAAGGAGTTTGGAATTGCAGGAGGTTTCTCATCATTAAAGTCTATAACAGAGAAAGTTTTTCCACAGCATTATCCACTTTTGCTATCACATCTGCCACAAAATAGTACTTTGAAAACACCATTGATCTTACCAACCAATTGGGAGAAATTAAAAGCAGAAATCATCTTCCCATATCTATTAGAAGCTACAGTTTATTCTGAAAACAAAACAAAAGACTCCCCTAGTTTGGAAAAAAAGATAAAAGAATGGGAAAATTCGCACTAGGGGAGCTATTCAGTCATAATAAGTTTCGATTAATATGTCACCTAAGGATTTATTTTTCGTACAATTCCTTTAGTTCCATAAAATGCGAAGAAATATTCCTTATCTCATCATTTGCCAATGATTCATTTAACATATCTTCGAATGTCTTATTATTATTTTGAGGATCTTTTACTGAATACCACTTATTTTCCATAAAGCGAGAATTTTGCATTAAGAGATTTAAAGCTCTAAAGAATTTCTTTTCTAGCATAACAAAATGCAAATATCTACCACTTTGGATATCTTTATCTGCTATATAAAAATAGTCTTTAGGGCTACTTAACTCATACAAAAGCAAAAGAATATTTTCATCATCATATTTCATTGCTTCTGCAAAAATATTAGCAGGAACACTAGAACCTTTTAGTTCAATCTTATAATATGCAAGCAACGATTCCAATAATTCCATATCTTCACGCAAATCTTTATATGCAAGATATTCAATTATTGGGTTAGGATATGAGTTAATATTAATAGGGCTCATAAGCTTCTCTATTATATGCCCTTGCACACCTGTAGGATTGCTATTATAGTCAAGGAGCTTTTTTATAACCTTAGGATTATCATTTTTTATTGCACACTTTAAATAATCTCCATAAACTGTGCTACTCCTTATGCGATTCATATTAGTTTGATCGAAAATAACATCAAACAAACGTTCATCTCTTTCTTCTATCGCAATTTCTAATGCAGAAACTTCTCTCTTTTCTGTTTTGTTTCTTTTGTATCCACACTCAAGCAAAAAAGGATTTTCGCGAATAAGCTCATTAATAGCATCTAAATCTCGCTCACTTTTGCCCTTAGCAACAAGCATTGCAAAAAAATCATCTTTTTTATTCTTATATGTCTCGTCTTCTAAGTCTTCAGGGTCTTCAACTCTCATCTTACCAGTTTCAGCAAATTTGCGATAAGTTTGAAAAAAACGATCTCCCTCAACGTCTTTCTTAAAACGTTTATGATATGCCTCAAAGGCTTTTTCAAGTCCTCTATCTTTTCTGGTGTATTTAGCTACATATGGTTTATCTGGAGCTTTTTCTTTTCTTTCCTTTTTTTCAGCATTATGACGACGCAAACGAGCTTTCATTATTATAAGGTATGTGTCGTAGTTGCCATCACCTTTATCAAAAGCCAACTCAAGAAGCCCTTCTCCCTCTTTCCCTTTACCATCACGCTTGAGTATGTCTGCACCTTTATTAATCAAAAGGTCTGTCATATCTGCAGACCTATTCTTTACAGCAACAATAAGTGGACTCTCTCCAGAAGTGTTTGGGGCATCTAAAAAAGACTTAAATGTCTCTTTTTTATCAGGCAAGGCTTCAAGTTTCTCAATAAAAAAGCTTAACAATTCCAATGAACCTGAACGTACAGCTTTGTGTAAAATATTCTCCCCAAAAGTATCTACCTTTAAGAGCAAAGAATTCTTTTTTACATTTGCAAAGTTTGTTTCATTTTCTAATAATAAATTGATACACTCAATTGCATTAGGCACTTGCATTCCATGAGAGCTAACAATTGCAAAAAGAGGATTATATTTAGGATTGCTTTCAGTACTATAATCAAGTAAGTGAATCTTACGACTTACACGCTTTTTGTTTTTTATACGTATTCTAGTTTCTCTGTCAAATTCCAAAAAGCACTTTACAACATCATCACTGCCCTGCCATGCAGCCCACATGAGAGCAGACTGCCCTAACCTATCTGCCACATTAATATCAGCAAACCTTTCAAGTTGTTCCTTGCAAGTTTTAGCGTCTCCTGCTTTTGCTGCATTAAAAAGTGCAACATTTTCTTCAAGTGGCTTCTTATATTTTTGTGTATTACAATCCAAAAGATCATCACTTACTACAGGTGGTCCTGAACAACAAGAAGAAACAAGAATAACTAAAAATATAGAATTAACCCATCTAATCTTCATCTTTAGGTGCCTCATTTTTATTTGAATCGTTTTCAGACTTTGCACTATTTTCATCCTCTTCATCACTTTCTTCTACAGTTACTCTTTTTAACAACTTTATAACTTGAGTGCTAGCATTTTTGCGTGCATAATGCAGAGCAGTATAGTCGTCATTGTTTGTTGCATTTGGGTCAACCCTACTATCACGTAAAATTAAACGTACTAAATCTAGCCTACCTTTTTGTGCAGCAATATGAAGTGCTGTGTTGCCGGTCCT
Organism: uncultured Treponema sp.; assembly: GCA_963543085.1. GTDB lineage: Bacteria > Spirochaetota > Spirochaetia > Treponematales > Treponemataceae > Treponema_B. The sequence continues at coordinate 7,480 of CAUUAF010000045.1, forward strand.
ATCCGAAGCTGAAACATCTGCTCCCTTGCTAAGTAAAAGCTCCACTGCAGGCATATTTCCAAGCCTGATAGCATATAAAAGAGGTGTTTCACCGTAGTTGTCTATAGCATGAATATTTACCCCCACATTTAGAATAGCAATTATCATATTGATGTCATTATTTTGCACTGCATAGAAAAGAACGTTGCGTCCCTGATTATCCTCTTGGTTAACATTTGCACCGTGCTGAAGTAAGAATTTACTAATTGCTAAGTTATTGTGCCTCATAGCCTCCATTAAGGCAGATGTGCCTAATTCATTTTGGGTACTGGGGTTGGCACCATTTTCAACAAGAAGAGAAACTATTTCAAAATTTTGCATTGCAACAGCACGATTTAATATACTCTCTCCATTTGGTAATAAAAGATTAGGATTCACTTTTTTACCAAGATATTCTCTCACTTTTTTTATATCACGAGCTTTTATTGCTTCTAAAAGACCATACTCATTCAATTTTTTTAATCTTTCTTTTGCATATTTTTCGAGTAAGTCCACAATTTCTTTATAATTTCTAGCTTTTGCAATGCCTAAAGTGTCTAATTTTTCATGATTCATACCCTCAGGCTCTGCATTGTGTTTTAAAAGAAGCTTCACAATTTCAATCTTTTCATTGTAGGAATTAAATGCACTTTCTACACACCAAAAAACTGCATTACCGTGCTTTGTTTCAGTAACCCAACCTGTACTAGGTAATGTAGATGCCTTATTTTTTAACAAAAACTCAACCACATTAATATGACCTGTATAACTTGCCTCAGAAAGAGCTGTCCAACCCTTATCATCTTGAGCATTTATATTAGCTCCTCTTTCTAGCAACATACTAACAATAGAAAGATGACCATTGCTTGCTGCCCACACTATAGCAGTTTGATGATCTGAGCCATCCCTAGTTTCTATATAAGCACCATCATCTAAAAGACGACGAGCTTCACTTAAATCTCCTTCTTTGCAAGCTTCGATAAACTTTTCATTAATAGAAAGTGCACAAAGAGGTAAGAAAACACTAGTAAACACAAAACAAAAAATAAGAAAAAATAATCTTTTAGATAACATTTCCTTAAAATCTCCTCATTTAAAACTCATTGCTAGAAAAACGACACACAGCTTTAATAAAACCTACTTATATAGCCTACCTAGTTATTTTCTTCTATAAAGAAATCAACACGTCTATTTTTCCAATTATCTTTATCATTGGGAGTCACTACAGAAGCTTGCCCACCATTAGCTTCAACTCTTATTTGTTTTTCACTAATACCATAGAACATAAAAATCAACTTAACCATCTGAGCACGTTTTAGTGAAATCTCTTCTAGCAGACTATCTTCATAAAACATCTTTGTTTTATCAGGGTAAGTTGTATAATTTGCATTTCCTACAATCACCAAAACATCATCTTTTTTTAGTGTTTTTTGCAATGCTTCTGCAAGTTTTTTGAAGCTCTGTCCGTTAGAAGTAAAATATTGATCAGCTTTTAATACATCAACTTCATAACCAGGAAAATAAATTGAATCTATAATTACTCGTTTTCTATTGTTTTCTGATTCTTCCAATATCAAAGGTGCTTTAATATTAACTGAAAGCTCAGTATTTTCTTCATCTTCAAAAACAACACTAGCTAAGTACTCATCACTTGTAGAAATAACGGGCACACCTTCATTATTGCAACCATTCCAAACAATATCTTTAGCATTCTCAACATCACATTCAAAGATAACATCATCACCTTTTTTTATATTAAGCTTTGCTCCTTCAATTGCTCCTTTGTAATATTTCATTTCAAAGTGAAAAGCTCCATCTCTAAACACAGCACGAAGTGGCTCTTCATCAGGCTCTTCAGAAATATATGGTGTAATATTCTCATTTAAATCTTCACTTACAACAAAGTTCCCTATCTGAGTGTAGGTAGCCCCTAGCGAATCATTACAAGAAATGGAAACAGTATAACTCCCAACAGGGACCCTTTGGTTTGTAACTTGAGAAATGCCATCCCAACGGAAGCCATTACAATAACCTTTTTTTTCTTGTCTAATATTGTCACTGTAGTGCAAAACGCCATTATCATCCCTAATTGCACAACTCCAATATTCAGAAGAAACATTTCCAATTGCAGTGTAATAAAGTGGAATGACGTTTCCATCTTTTCTGAAAAGGATTTCTTTATTTGAAAATACTAAAAACTTGAAAGGATCTTTAACTAGCTCAAAATCTAACTGCATTTCTGTTCTATTGAGTGCAGAATCTTTTGCAATAATAGTAATTGAATGCTTTCCATATGGTAAGTGTGCATAGTCATTATAATAAAAATGACGAGTTGTAAAATGTTTTTCTTCTCCATATGGATAGTCTTCCTCATATTTAAGCTCGTCATCCACAAATACACGCCATGACCTTGCCTTACTCTCTTTGTTTATATCTAGCGAAAAAAACTCTTTGTTGTTTTTTTGAATCTCATTTTGAGAAAGATGGGCTTTTACATACGGTGCTACTGTGTCCAATACTATATAATAAACATAATCTCTTGTAATTCCTCTTTGAAACTTATTTGTTTCTGTTATGTGGAGTTCATACATTCCATCTTTCAAAACATCCGCATGTTCACTTTCTTTGTCATCTCTATAATCCCACTCAACCCTTATTCGTTTAGGCTTTCTATAATCTTCAACAGACGTAAAAAACCTTTCTCTCACATCGTCTTTTTTTGCTTCTTCTGGGTTTTCTTTGCTAGCAAACACAGGATTTTTATACTTGTTTAATATGTAGTAAGTATAGTCATAATAATCTAAGTCTGCATTTCTAGTTATTACAATGGGTAAAGATTCTCTAGGATTTTTGTAATATATTATCCTCTCTCCTGTAATATAAGAAATAGAAAAAAAGAAAAACAAAATTGAAAAAACATTCTTTAGATTCATAACAAATCACCTTTAATTCAATTCTTTTAACCTATTTTTAACAGCTTCGCACTTACATAAATCTGCATAAAATTGCAAATCATTACCATCTTCGTCTGTCATTTCCAGTAAATCATTGGGGCTATAATATTTTAAAAGACATCTTACCATTCCTCTATTATTTGTTTTTATAGCCCAAATAAGTGCAGGTAACCCTCGAATTTTAGATGATGCAAGATCAATATCAACTATTTTTTTTAATAAAAGATTTACAACTTCAATACTATTATTTTGAATAGCTAAACTCAAAACATCATCTCCGTGATAGTTGCATACACGCCAATCTATACTACGAGACATTTTTATAAGTTCATCCATGAGAACTAGCTCGCCATGTTTTGCCACTAACATAGCAACAGTATTTCCATCAATAATATCCTGTGCATTAAGATTTACACGTCCTGAACTTAAAAGAAACTTAAACATCAAATGATTCATGCTCAAAACTGCATGCATTAATGGAGTATATCCACACAACATGTCTGGAAGATTTACATCAGCATTCCCAATTTCTACAAGCATTTTAACAATCTCTAAATACTGTCTATCTATAGAATGTATCAACGCAGTTTTTCCACTTTTATCTCTGCGATCTACATCAACAAGATGAGAAGAAAGCAATGCTTTAACACCTTCCGTCCACAAACGTTCACAGGCAATAATTAGAGGAGTCTCTCCTAGGGAATTAGTGCAATTCACATCCACCATCATAGAAAGAAGATATTCCACTTCTTCTAAATTATCGTCCTTTACTGCACTCAAAAGCTCATCTTCCATAAAGCCAGCAAAAAGGCTTATGCTACACAAAAATAAACACAAAACAAAAAAAATACGTCTCATACATATCATATCAATCTTCATTAAAATCTTTTGCCATATATCTTATCTGTGCATTTTTGGATGTTTTCATCATCTGTAATGGTGTAATTCCTTTATTATTAGGTTCCGTTATGTCCAAATCGTGTTTCAAAAGGAATCTTAATGTGGGAACATCCTCGTTTTGAATTGCTATGTGAAGCGGAGTATTTCCTCTTGCATCTTTCACATCAAAGCTTGCATTATAGCGATCCAACATCTCTAAAATTGAAAGAGCTTTCCTATAAGTTGCAATCATTACAGCTGTGAAGCCTTCATTATCTCTTACATAAATACTAGCTCCTCCTTGCAAAAGAGTAGTGATTGCATTTACATCTAGTTTATCCACTGCACATAAAAGAGGATATCTCCCAGCATTATTTGCATTATTACAGTTGATGTGGTTTCTAACCAAAAGCTTTAATATAGGGATATTGTTGTTGAGGAGTGCGTAAAAAAGCCCATTATTACCAAGTGAGTCTAGCTCATTAACATCACTTCCACTATTCAACAATTTTTCCACCTCACCAAGAGATTGTTTTTTCACAGCTTTCAACAGCTGAGCGCTAGTATTCCCTAACATAACATCGTAAGAATAAGCAACAGTGTCCACCTTAATAGGCATAGATGAAAGATAGCCCCCCTCCTCTACAGTTTCTTTTTTTGTCTGTTTTTTATCTTCTTTCGATTGCTTTTTATCTTCTATTTTGAAATCATTTTTAGGCTCGGTAACAATTTCATCCTTTTTCTCTTGAATAATGCCAAATAGAGCAATGACTGTTTTATTTTTTGAGGCAATTGCATAATCTTGAGCAGTCTTATTGAAATTGTCTCTTATATCTCTATTAGGATTGTGGGTAAGAATTAAACGAGTAAGCTCTGAATTTTCTAGCAAAACTGCCATGTGTAACAGAGTACGTCCACTATTATTTCTTCTATTAATGACACCTTCAACATCTTTGTTAGCTATTGAAGCAAGGAAGGTAGAAAAACCTTGAACATCTTCATTTGCCACAAAAGAAGAGAGTCGAGAAAAGAAAAGGCTATTCTTTTCTTCTTGTGGCAATTTAGCTTCTTTCCTCTTTCTCATACTCTCACACAAACTCTTGCAAGAGCTAAACAGGGAAAGAATGATGATTGCAAAGACAATTTTTATAATAGCTTTTTTCATATGTTTAAGTCCTTATAGTGTTTGAATAAATAATTTCTTAAATAGACTTATCTTTTAAATCTTGCTAAATCTTTGCTAATATCCATACCTAAATCATCAGCATATTTTTGCAATTTTCTTAATATAAGTTTTCTATTGCTACCATAATTAGAAATCCATTCAAATATATCATTTCCTGAATCATCTGTTGTCTCGAATAATAATCTTTTTGGATATTGCTCCATTAAGTATTCTATAACATTTGAAGAAATATTATTTTTAATTGCCCAAAAAAGAGTTGGCTCGCCACTTCCCAGCTTCATATCAACGTCAAAGCCCTCTACATTTTTGCACAATGTTTTCACCATGCTGAGCCCACCTTTTGAAATCGCAAGACTCAAAACATTCTGTCCCTTTCTATTAGTCCCTGTCCAATTGATGCCACGCCCCTCTGTAGCTAAAAGCTCAATCATTGAAACCTTCTTTTGGCTTGCAGCCAACATTGCTGCACTCATTCCTTCAAGATTTTCTGTTTGATTTAAGTTTGCTACTCCCTGCTTAAGTATAAATCTAGCAGTATTCACATTTTCACTCTCGACTGCATACATAAACACAGTTTTTCCTGAAGTGTCTACGTCATTTACATTAGCATGACCTTTTGTCATCAACAATTTTAGAATTGCATCATTATTACAATCACGGCAAGCAATCATCAATGCAGTTTGGTCATATCCATTTTTTAATGAAACTTCAATCCCATCAGCATCTAGAAGCTCATTCACAATTTCAAAATTTTGTTTAGAGCAAGCTGCCATCAAAACAGAAGTCTGGTTTACCATGTAGTTTACATTTGCCCCTTCAGCAATGAGACTTCTCACTTCATGTATATCCCCATCCCTAACTGCACTCATTAAACTTTCATCTCGCCAATCAGCACCCAAACAAGCAATAGAAGCAAAAGCAAAAACAATAAGAGAAAACAATACTTTTTTCATAATTTTAAATCCCCCAGCGAATTAAATGATTTATATGTTTTATAACAAGATATGCAATTTGAATAAGATTTATGAAAAGGAGCAAAGAACTTAGCCTCATTTGCAGGCTTTAAAGAGGAAAAACTGATTTGTGTTTGCTTTGAATCACTATACCATGCTAGACATGCACAATACAGGCGTAAGTAAGTAAGTAAGTAAGTAAGTAAGTAAGAATTTACATTGTGTATACTCTAACAAAGCACTCTTAAACACCACTTACCCCCTATAAATTCTCCAGCATGTTATCAAAAACAAACATATACTGTCAATGGATCTTTAAATATTTATTTAGGGG
>CAUUAF010000046.1:0-13569 GCA_963543085.1 uncultured Treponema sp.
GTGACATCAATGAAGACTATCTTCCTGATGGATGGATAAATACAACAACTGTTTCAGATGATAAAATGAGTGCAACACTTAAAGTTAGCAAAAACGTTATGGTTGTGTGTAAGCTAAAGAAAAAACCAGACCCAACAGTGAAAGTAACTTATAGCATTGTAAATGAACTTGATGAACAAGGTATTGCTCAGGGGCTTTTGGGTGTTATAGATGTGTCAGCAGGAAATGTGACAGTGTTATCTGGAGGTGAAGTACCTGTGGGACATTCAATTCATATCACTGCGAACCCAAATCAGTTTAATGGAAAGCATAGAATTAAAGAATGGCGATTCACAAGTCCAAGTATGTCTGTGCCTACAACTCAAGAGGATGTGGTTATCGAGGTGAAAAAAGAACACGTTGCAGATGGAATTAATTTCACAGTGGAATTTGAAAAAGGTGAAGTGCCTAAGCCACCACTACCAGATGGTAAGGTTAGGGTGGAGTCTGGAGTGTATTTTTGGAACAATCTTGAAGAGGTAAACTATTTGGAATGTGGAACTACATGGTTTGCTATGAATGATGAAAATGAAGCACAAGGAAATAATGTTGTATGTGATAAGAACACTAGGTTCAAGTATAGATTTGATCCAAATGCTGGCAAAGAGTTGTATAAATGGGAGATTGAAGGTACTACTGATATGGCTAAAGATGCTACCGATAAAAACAAGGTTACGTTTACTGCACCAAAGGACGTATTCCTTAAAGCCATAGTGAAAAATCAGGGTATGTCAATATTTTCTGTTTTTATCAAGGATGAAAATGATAAGTATGTGACGGAAGATGTGGCAAAGGTCGTGGCTAAGTATAAGAATGACCAAAGTGAATTAGTAGATTGCCAAGTTTCTAAAAAGTATGTTGAAGCACCTACAGGTAAAGACGTAATTTTAGACCTTATGCCAAAAGATCCAAGCTACCAAATTGAAAGCATCACGCAACTTCCTAGTACAACACAGGTTGTGAAAGACACAGAAAATCTAAATAGGTTCACAGTGAAGAATGTGCAGGATGATATTGTTATAACAATTAAAATGAAAAAGGTTGAAATAGTTGAGATAACAGTTGAAGGTGATGCTAATGTTGATGCAACTAGTAAAGTGAAATTCAGTATTGCTAAAGAGACTTCATGGAAAGTATTAAAAGAAAATCCAAATATAAGTGGTGTTAAGTTTACTGAAGGTTATGAGCTTGATAAATGGGTTGAAGATAGTGCAAGTGGAACAGATTTAACCGATGATTATAAATTCCAAGCTAATAAGACAATCTTTGCCAAGTCTAAGATTCAGATGCATAAGATTGAGTTTAAGGTTGTTGACAACACAGATTTTCAAAATCCAAAAGATGTTGGTAGTGACAAAATCTCTATTAAAGCAACTAAGGAAAGTGATGCTACTGAAGTTCAGACTGGAGCTAGTGTGCCTTATGGTACCAAGATTAACTTTGTTGCAACTATTCATGATGCAAACTGGGTGATTAAACAATGGAATTGGCCAGCAGAAGAAGATGCTAGCACCCAAAAAACAGATCATACAAAAGCCTCTGTAACTGTTAAAGGACGAGATGTTAGCATAACTATTAATGCAGAAGAGGTTATAGAACTCACTATTAAAGGTGATGAACATGTGGAAGAGAAGAGTAAAGATGTGAAAATTAAGGTTGCTAAAGGTTCTGCATGGAGACAGTTGAGATGGAGAGAAGAGATTAGTGGAGTTAAGTTTAAAGAAGGATATAAGCTTAGTAAGTGGTTGAAAGGCGATAATGTCTCAGCTCCTGAGCTAAAAGATGAAGATGAATTTAATGCTCCTACAACTATTTTTGCAACATCTAAAGATGCTAACCTTATGAGATTTACATATAGGGTGAATAATGATAAATGGCAACCTATGGATTCTTCTAAGTATGAAGTTAAAGCTGTAAAAGAAGGAACAACTGAAGAAATTGCAAATGGTAGTGATGTTCAAAAAGGAACTAAGATCACTATTGAAGTAACATTCACTGAGAATAATCTGAAAGTGAGATATTGGGATCCTTCTGACAAAGTAGAAATTGATCCTAATAATCCCAACAAAGCTACAGTAACTGTGGGCGACGGAGATTTGAATGTGGGCATGACTGCTTATGAGACTGTGCAACTCACAGTAAAAGGAGATGAACACTTAAAAGATGAGTCCAAGAAAATTCATACTGTTTGGAAAGGTACTCAGTGGTGGTTTATACGTGATGGAGAATCAGGATATGAGTTCTTTAAGAAAAGTCTAAAATTTGATGAAGGCTTTGAAGCTGATAAATACTTAGAGGGTAGTGAGGCAGGAAAAGAACTAGAGTGGAATGCAATGGTTGATAAGGATATGACTGTATACATTAAGACTAAAAAGAAGGCTTAAAAAGGTTAGTTAAAAAGTAATAATCTCCTATTTTAAAGCCATTAGGCTTTGGAATAGGAGATTTCTTTGTGGAGGAATATTATGAAAAAAAAGATATTTATGAGCTTATTTGGAGTTGTAGCTCTTTTAGTTGCAACTTTTTCTTGTAAGCATTCAGGGAAAAATGAAAAAATAGTTGTAAAATTTGGAGAGAGTGTTAAGGTTGAAAGGATAAATCTCTCTTTAGTGACAACAGGTGCTGAAGTTAGTGAAGGGGAAGAGTTGATTTTCTCTCCTCAGTCTTTGGAAGCAGGGCAGTTTGTTTCTAGCTGGATTATTAGTGGAGTGGCATTACCGAATTCTAAACAGGGCAGGTTCATCTATAAGGTGAAAAAATCTGATGCAAAAAAAGAAGGAGATGTGAATGTTTTAGACATTAGCTTTGATACTACATCTTCTGAAAAAATTGTTATTAAGATAAAAGATGATGTCCTTTGTAAAGACTCTCTTTCATCTATGAATAAGAATTCGGGTGATGAAGTGAAAGAAGGGGATAAACTAGATTTTACTGCACGTCTTTCAGATGAAGAAGCTTGCGAGGAGTGGTATATAAATGGTGTTAGATTTCCATTATCTTCTTCTCCGCTTTTTGAGTATGTTGTGAAAAGAGAAGATGCTAGGTTGGAAGATGATGTTGCCACCATAAACGTTAGCTTTAAAAAAACTACTGTTACTAAACTAATAGTTAGATTTGATGATAAAAATATAGAAGCCATTGATGCAAGTAGTAAAGGTGTTTTTAATGAAGATGAAGTGAAAAACACAGATGTTATAACATTTACAGCAAAGGTAGAAGAAGGAAAAACAATTGATGCTTGGTTTGTTAATAATGTGCGTAGAGATGGGCAAACTTCTAGGAATTTTGTTTACACTCCGAATGAAAATGATGCTGTGCTTGAAGGAAGTAAGAAAATTATCGCTATTAGGTGCGAAAAAAGAACTTCAGACGGTGTGAAAATAGAATTTAATCAGGATGATATTTACACATCTAATTGTATGGAAAGTGGTACAGTAGTGAAAGAAGGAACTTTCATTCTTTTTAATTCTAAATTCACAGCCAATTCTTATGCACCAACTTGGTATATCAATGATAAAAAACAACCTCCACAAAGCTTAGGCGGAGATCCTTATTATGATAACTTTATTCAAACATTCAAATATACTGTTGACATTAAAGATGCTATAGATGAGGGTGGGGTGAAGCTTATTAAAGTTAGTTATAAGAGACCAGATCATACTAAAAAACTTAAAATCACCTTTCCCAAAGATGTTGGAGTTGTTATTCAAGGTGTTGGTGAAGTTACAAGTGGTTATGAAGTTAGTTGTGGAGATGATATAGGTATTCAGGCAAAATATGGGTATGAAGGAGAAAATTCTGCCCAAACAGTTGCCCTTGATTCTTGGTATATCAATGGTAAAAAAGTTGCTTTTCCAAAAGTATTTCCAAATCCTACTATATACAGCACAGGTGGTTCTGCTTTTGCCTTTGTTTATAAGGTGATTGAAGAAGATGCAGATAAGGATGGTGTAATTAACATCACTTATAAAACACATGAAAGACGAGATGTAATGATTGAATTCAATGATAGTTCAATCAAGGCTTTCAAAGGACCTAGTTCTGCAAGAGTGCCGATCACTAGTGGCACTCTTATAAAAGAAGATGTGTTTTTGAGTTTTCAAAAAGAGGTTGGAGTAGACGAATATTTTGATGGTAACTTCTACTTTAATGGTAAAAAATGGGAATACATCCTTTCATCAGATCTTTACCTTCTTAATGCAAATGATGCTGTAGAAAGAGATGGAATTTTGGTGTTGCAAGTTACTACCAAAACAAGGCCAGTAAATCAAATTAAAGTTGTGTGGGATGATAGTAATATGAAGTGTGGAATGTATAGTACAACCACACCTATGCAAAGTGGACAGACATGTACTGAAGGAACACCACTTATTTTCACATACAACTTAACAGACAATACAAAGATTATAAAAGGCTTTTTTACAGATGGAAAAGATGAATCGCACACTTTAGCAAGAAATCTCGCAAATGATAAGGTTGAAGGCTGTAAGATAACTGCTTTGATAAAATATTGCAAGAAAGAAGGTGATGAATATGTGTTGCACCCAAGATTTCAGCTGGAGACTAAAGAAATGGTTACTATTACGCTTAGTAATGGTGTAACTTGTAAAAATAAAGATACCAATGCCAATATCACAAGTGGAGAGAAAGTTCTTGAAGGAACCACTTTAGATTTCCAGGCAAGTAGCGCTGCGGTGCATACATGGATTGTAGGAATCAAAAGAATAGAAGGTGGCAGAACTGCTCTTAAAAACCCATCATATTGGTGTGTAAACAAGGAATGGGCAAAAAAAGAAGGTGGAGACTACGTTGCTAATATTTCATTTGAATAGAGGTCTATTTTAATAGGCTACTTAAAGAAGGCGTCGCTTGATGCCTTCTTTTTTAATGGGTGGCTTTTTGTTTTAACCTAGTGGTTGGTTTAATGCTGGTGGTTTTTGATTACTAGATAATTCTTTAAGGAGGCAAATTATGAAAAGAATGTTTTTACTATTATGTGTTTTGAGTGTTTTTTTAGTCTTTAGTTGTAAGGGGCAAAACACTCCACAAGAAAAACCTCCACATATACCACCACAAAATATTATTGCTCTTGAGACATTACTATTTGATGGTAAGTCTATTTTGGAAAAAATGAATAATAAGCTTTATTGTGATTGTGGCAGAATCGAAAAATATTCCATCAATTTGTTTGCTAAGCCAGTAAATGCTGAAATTGTGGATGTTAGTGTTACGGTTGATGGTGTTGAAGCTATAGGCTCTGTTCCAAAATATACTTGTCGTTTATTCGATGGCGTCAATAACATCAAAGTAATTCTAACATCAAAAGAAAATTCATCTGTAAAAAAAGAATATAGAATAAGAGTAGTCAAAGCTAATTCTAGTATCCCTAACACGGAAGGTTCAAAAATAAAAGAAATTAAAATTGATGATGTTGATATTCTTCAAAAATTTGATAAGAAATATATTTGTGAACTTTCAGATGTAGAAAAAGCTAAAAATGAAGTTTCTTTATATGTTTCTCCCCATAATCCAAGTGCTATAGTTACTGTTAGCAATGCTAGCGAAAAAGTGGAAAAAACTGCAACAAACACGTATAGAGTGTTTCTTGGTTATGCACTAAATACTATTCAAGTTTTAGTGAAGTCTGAAAAAGAAGGAGAGTTGTTATATAAAATAATTATATATCGGGAAGAAGAATTGGGTTTAAAGTCATTTAAGGCAGAAGATATTGAATATTGTGATGAAAGCACAGGGACTCTAACAAAAGACATCGTAAACTTCCCAATAGAAAAAACTAAGATTAAGGTTGCTGTTGCATTAAAAAATGCTAATGCAACACTTACTTTTAAACAAAATGGAAAAGAAATAAAGGCTGTCGAAGGTTTTTATAATCTTGATTTGGAAGAAGGAAAGAATGGTATTGAAGTTGTCGTGAGTGGTAAAGATGGGGTTAGAAGTAAGACCCACAAGATATTTTTTATAAGGAAGGCTCCAACAAGTAGTGGGTTAATAAAATTAGAAGCTGATGGAGATGACTTAATTCATATCTTATCAAGTGAAAATTCTATAACACTTTTACCTCGTCATAATGAAGACTCTGCATTGAAGCTTGAAGTTTTGGCAACTTCAGAGATAGAAATAAAAGTGAAGTTAGAAACTGATGAGATGGTTGGCACAAATGGTGTTTATAATATTACCTTAAAGGAAGGAAATAATAAGATTACAGTGGAGCTTCATAAGGGGACTCTTTTAGAAAGATATTTTATTTTTGTAAAACTATATACAAAGGTGGAAGATGCAGAAGTTCCTGCCTCTGATGAAAAAGAAGTAACTTTTGTGCTTTCAGATGGTGTTAATGGCTCATCTATTGACGGTTCTTATATAAATATATCTAAGTCAATAAGTCCAACCCCAGAAACTACTAAGCGTATTTTAGTGAAAAATGGAAAGGCTAAAGCAAATCTTAAAAAGAATACTTTTTATGATTTCAAGGTGGAAGGAAGGAATGATGAGTATGATGTTAAGAAGTATGCAGCATCTGATGTGCTTTCTTATTACATAGGAGATGAAAAAAGAATAGTTCTTATAGTGCAACGTCCAATGCTAAGGATCACTAAAAAGGCTGTAGCACCCATAGCTAGTAGCTTGAAGTTTGGAACAACACAAGTAACATCTGGCAATAAATTAAATTTTGATGCAATGCAAAGAATTACTATGGAACTTACAACAGTAGCTCCTATAGAAAAACTTAATTATAGTACTCCATTACCAATGCTTGGAATAGGTTTTGTTCCCACTACTGACGAAGATGCAAGTTCAGGTGTTATTAAGGCAACTATGGTGCAAGATTCCACCAAAATGGGTGATAAGTGGAAGTCTATTTGCTCTTGGGATAGCAATACTTCTTTAATAAATGAAAAAGATGTGGTGATAGTAGTTTATGATGTGGCAGGTAATAGGCTTGAATACCACATTCGCATTGTGCCATCGAACGCTGAGGGACAGGAGGACGATTCAATTTCTATAAAAGATATGTTTTTGCAATTTACAAGACTTCCAACACCATCTAATATTTATTCCGTATGTCAAGATGAAGGTACTAAAAACTCATCTCATTATAAATCTGATATTTATTTTGATGCAAAAAGAAATGGCTCATCAGTTACATTAAAAGGTTTTGATCTTTATAGAAAATGTGTTGAAGATGCTAGTGATTTTAAGCTTGTAAAACATGTTGTCTACAAAACTGCTAAAATAGCTTCGGGAAATCAAAAACATCATGTAACAGATACTGATGGTTTACTTGAAGATGAAAAAACATATCAATATAAGGTGGTGGCATACACTAATGATAATAAGAAAAGCAAATTAGAAAAGTCAGATGAGCTTTTAGTAAAAGTACCAAAAAGTTCGTCCTTGCTATTGGAATATCCAGTTAATCAAGTAATTTCAGAAGCAGAAGGGAAAAAGTTAGACTATGTATTTAAGTTTTCAAACCCTGAAATATTAAAGGACGCTGCAGAAATTAAAGCAGGTTTTCTAATTTCTAATAGGCAAGGAAAAGTGTTGCATGGTTCAAAGTTTAGGTATGTGTTCAAAGATCCTAATAATGGGGGAAAACCTGAAATATATTTTGCTCGAAAAAGTGATGCTGTGGTCACTGGTGACTATTATCATTACACAGACTACACTATAAAACGAGATAAGATTACAACTAAAACTACTGATGATCTTGTGAGTGTGGATGTAGAAAAAGGAATTGTAAAGATTGAAAGAGACTTTTTCACCCTCACACAGATTAATATTGTAGGTCAGAATGCACTTACGTATAAGAAGGGTGTTGCATATTATTGGGATATTGTTGACTATGGAACTGAACCAAATTTTGATTGGGATGATAGACCTTGTATGGTAATACATAGACCTTCCAATAATGTAATTATTGTTAGCTCTGTGAATGATGATTATAATGGAAATAATGCTTGGAATGGACGAGCTGAGTTTAGTTTAAGAGCTGAATAGGAGGTTATATGAAAAGATTATACATTTTATTTTTAGTTTTGTTTCTTTTTGCTTGTTCTAATAATTTTCAAGGAGAAAGAAAAGAAATAGATGTGGATGAGTTGTCAGAAGTAGAAAAAGCATTTTTTGGATATGATGAGGATAAGGTCTACGATTCTTCTATAAATATAAAGGTTGCTTCCCTTAATGATGAAACACTTGATTGTTTTGTTGCCTCACTAAAAAGCTTGAATGTGAAAGAAGTGGCAAGAGAAAAAGGTTTTAGAGATGGCGAGATGTATCTCACTGTGAAAGCATACGGTAACTATCCTGAAACATTAAAAACGATTAGGCGAATGGTGGGTGTCTTTTATGCAGAGCCTAATTATAAAATAAAAGTTATTTCTTCTCGTGCTAACAGTATGGAACGTAGTGTGTTAAAGCCATTTGGTTTACTAGAAGGGAATATTGAAAACGATCCTATTGCAGAGAAAAAAGGGTATTCTTTAGAGATTACAAAGGCATTGGAAGCATATAAGAAGTTTGGATATGGTGATAAAGAAGTTTGGGCAGGTATTATTGATTCAGGCACTAATGCAAACCATGAAGATTTAGTTTATGAAAATGGAGTTAAGGTTGTGCAAATCTTAAAAACTGCCTTTGGACCAGATGGGAACATTGTTGACGAGCCAAGTGGAAATACTGATGTTGAACAAGGTGGAGGGCACGGCACCCATTGTTCAGGAATAATTTGTGCTACAGGAAATAACAATAAGGGCATGGCTGGAGTTGCTTGGAAAAATGTTAAATTTGCATCTTATAAGGGTATTAAAAGTGATGAAACATCTGATCAATCAATATATGGTTCACTAAGAGATTTAGTTGACTCTGTGAGAGCTCGCATTTCTCAAGAAGAACAAGGAACTATTCCTGTAAACATGTCTTTAGGTGGTGTCATAGCAGGAAGTTATGAAATGGAACATATAAACTATGCTCTCTCTAAGGGCGTCTTGCCCGTGGTGGCTAGTAGTAATGATGGGCAGGTTTTACCTACTTATCCTGCAGCATGTCCTGGTGTTTTGACTGTTGGAGCTTCTACTGATGGAGATTTGAAAACAGGGTTTAGCACATCTGGTTCATGGGTTAATGTCGTAGCACCTGGGTTAAACATTATAAGTTTGACACATTTACAAAATAATGGATATGTATGTATGTCAGGCACTTCTATGGCAGCGCCTTTTGTTACGGGACTTATTACGTACTTACTTTCTTTTAATCCAAAGTTGACTCCTAATCAAATGATAGCACTTTTGGAAGATACAGCTGATAAAATTGACTATTATAATAAAGACCCTATTGGAAGATATGATGAAAGTGGGTTTTCAAAGTGGTATGGTTATGGGCGTGTTAATGTGTACCAAGCAGTTAAAAAATTGCAAGAAGGGAAGATTCCTCCTAAAGGGAAAAAATATGTTGAAACTGTGCTAAAGATTGAGACTAGCTACTCAGATGCTCCAGTGCATATCTATGATAGGAATACAGGAGCTTTGGTTACAATGGTTTTAACTTGTAGAAATCCAGCTATAGCAGAAGTTAGGGGATTAAGAGCTGGAGCTTATAGGGTTGTTCTTGACGGAAAAGTAAAGGAGATAACTATTGGAAACGAAAAGGATGTTTCTGTAAGGTTGTAATTTTTCACTATAAGATTTTTTGAATTAAGATATTCCAAGAACTTATCTTTCAGAAATAACCTACTTACTTGTAGTTTTTATAATTGATATAATGCAAGTGAGTAGGTGTCTATGAAAAATTATATATTAGAAAAAACTAAAGAGATTGTTGGAATTGATTCTGTAGTCAGTCTTTACATTCACAAAAAAACAAAGGCTGAAATTCTTCATGTTTCAAATAGGGATGATAATAAGCTGTTCAACATTGCTTTTCATACTCCACCTAGGAATGATAGCGGGGTGTTCCATATAATAGAACATAGTGTCCTTTCGGGAAGTAGAAAATATAGGACACGAGATCCATTCATTGACCTTTATAGCTCTTCTCTAAACACTTTTATGAATGCTATGACTACAATGGATGTTACCATGTATCCATTTGCTACTAGAAATACGAAAGATTTCTATAATCTACTAGACATGTACCTTGATGCAGTTTTTTTTCCACTGATGTATGAAAGAAAAGAAATCTTTTATAAAGAAGGTTGGCATTATGAAATTAGCAATAAAGAAGATGAACTAAAATATTCAGGCGTTGTATATAACGAAATGAAAGGACTTCTTTCAGATAGGATTGCAAAACTTTCATATTTAGCATTTAAGACACATTATGTGAATCACCCTTATTCTTTTAACTCAGGTGGAGATCCCGCTAAAATTCCATATTTAACTCAATCAGATTTTTTACTCACTCATAAAAAATATTACCAGCCTTCTAATTCTCTTACCTTTTTGTATGGAGACATGGATATTGAGAAAGTGTTAAAACACTTAGATGAATATTTTTCTAAATTTGAAAAAAAGATTATCCAGCTAAAAGATAGAAGAGAAATAAAGATTAAAAATGTTCCAGTAGATTACTATTCTATCACAAAAGATGACAAAGATTCTAAAACATTGCAAGCAATAGGTTACAAGGTGGATGAAAAAACTAATCTTTTTAATGCTTTTGTGCTAGATATTTTGCAAGAAGTTTTGTTTATCTCTCCTTATAGTCCTATTCGCCTGAGTATTTTGGAAAAAGGTCTTGCAAAAGAGATCTATTCAATGCCTATTAAAAAAACAAGAAATGATTTTTTTGTTTTAGGTATTGATGTAGAAAAACCAAAAGAATTTGCTATTGCAATAGAAAAAGAGTTAAGAGAATTGGTGGAAAAAGGAATTGATAAAAAACTATTGGAAGCTAGCATTAATCTTTTAGAAATAGAATTTGAAGAAGCTAATTATAGTAATTCACACGGACTTTTTTATTTATTTAAGCTACTAGATTTTTGGCATGCAGGAACTAATCCGTTTAAGATATTCAAATTTAGTGCTATCATAAAAAAGTTGAGAGAAAAGGCCAAAACTAATTTTTTTGAAGACTTTATAAAGAGATACTTTTTGCAAAGCTCTTTTAAGTCTATTTCTATTCTTGAACCTAAAAGAAACCTAGCAGACGAAAAAGAAAAACTGCTTAAAGAAAAATTGAGTGGATATAAAAATTGGATAAGTTCAAAAAAGCTTGAGAATCTTATAAAGCTGAATGAAGAGCTTAATAAATATGCAAATACAGAAGATAGTCGTGAAGATAAAAAAACTATTCCAAGCCTAAAATTAGATGATATTGACAGAAAAATATGGAATTGTGAATATCTTGTAGAAAAGAATAAAGATTTTACACTTTTGCATGTTGATATGTTTTGTTCTAACATGGTTTATTTTGATTTTGCTTTTGAGGTGTTAGATATTGATGATTTACCCACTATTTCTTTTTTAACAGACTTACTTACACAACTAGACACTAAAAATTATTCATACGTAGATTTAAACAAAGAGATTGCCCTAAAAACAGGTGGTTTGTCTTTCTTTCCTGAAGTGATTGAAAACAAAAAAACTAAAAAAATAGATTGTAGGATAATATTAAATACAAAAGTAAGCATAGAAAATTATTCTTTTTTGTTTTCTATATTGAACGAAATTGTTTTTAATACACTTTTTGAAGACGATAAAAAAATAAAAGAAGTGCTAGAAACGATCATACTAAGAATGGAAAGTGAAGTTGTTATGAGAGGAAATGTGAGTGCAAGGTCTCGTCTTGCATCATATTTTCTCACCTCTAGTAAATATGCAAATCTCTTAGGGGGCATTGATTACCTTTGGTTTTTGCAAGATTTAAGGCAAAATTACGAAGTTAAAAAAGATGAGCTAAAAGCAAAATTAAAGTTTTTATATAAAGCTTTGTTTAAGAGAGATAATTTAGTTGTTTCTATCACAACATCTTCTTCCAATTTAGATATTATCAAGAAAAAATTGGATAGCTTTGTTTTAAGCCTTCCAAAAAAAGAGGAACGTGAAAGTTTTTCTACAGAAGAATTAGTAAAATTAAACGAAGGAATAACATGTGCTAGCGATGTTATGTATGTGGCAAAAGGTTATGATATCACTAAGCTTGGGGCTAAATATTCAGGTGAATTATTGGTGCTGTGCAATATTCTAAATAGTGGTTATTTGCACACTCAAATTAGGGCAAAAGGTGGGGCTTATGGGGCAAATATTGGAGTTTTATCAAATAAGTCTTTAATTGCAACATCATATAGAGACCCACACTTAAAAAACACATTGAAAGTTTATGATGATATGTATAAATATGTTGCACATCTTAAATTAACAAAAAGAGAATTGGACTCTGCTATTGTAGGTTCTCTCAAAGATTTTTATCTACCTATATTTCCAGAAAGTGAAGCTATTAGGGCTTTAAGGTTATTTTTGAGTGCAAGAACGAACGAAGATATAATGAAAACAATAGATGAAGCTCTTTCTACATCTAAGAATAAGTTAGTTGGATATTCATCTCTTTTAGAAGAAATTATGCGAAAAAACTTTTTATGTGTATTAGGAAATGAGAAAAAAATTAAAGAAAATAAGAAATTATTTGATAACATTGTTCCATTAAAGTAGGTTTTAAACAAAGTGATGAATAACAAAACATCTATTTTTTTTATCTTAATTAGTCGATAAGGGGGATGGTATGTGCTATAAAAAGATATCAGTGTTATTTTTGATTATTCTCTCTTTTTTTTCTTGCAAAAATGGCTTAACACGTGAGTACATCCAAAACGCAAAATATAAAACTGCTTCTAAATTATTGCAAGAAGCAAAGGATGCTGATATACATCTCGATAAACATGGCTGTAAACTACTTCTTGAAGTGCTTTCTAAAAGAAGAGCTTCAGAAATTTTAGCATTAGCTGATAGAGAAAAAGATGAGGTTTTAAACATAGCAATAACTGCTTCTATAGATGTCACTTCTTTTTTTAAGGCTGTTAGGTCTCGCTTTGAAGGAGGGCAAACGTCAAATATTCAAGATGACACAGAATTAAAAAAAGAACTTTTGATGGGGATTGATGTTGATATAAGATTTGAAGCAATTAAGGCAATACTTTCTGATTACGACTATTTAAAAAAAGGTTCTCTTGATAGTGTTTTGTTTTCAATGGCAATTATGCTAGGCAAAGCATGCAAAATCGTAGGTTATGATATAACTGAAAATGCCTTAAAAGATGGAACAGGAAAAGATGTTATAGATTTAATTTCTAAAACAAATATTGAAGTTGCTCTTTATAGTTATGGTGTTGTTAGTAAGCGTGATGATATTGAAAAAATTAATTTTGCTGGAGTTAAACTAATAGAACTCCTCCCGAAAATGAAGGCAAATTATTAAAGATGAGATTGTGTTTTAAGTGGTTTCTTATTGTAGGTTTTTCTCTCACCTTTTTTAACATTTTTGCAACATCAGAAAAACCACGTTTGATCTATC
>CAUUAF010000047.1:0-13465 GCA_963543085.1 uncultured Treponema sp.
ACTCCCACCTATCAACTTCATAAACTGAGCCTCCAGTGGTAGCCTCAAAAACCATCTGTGAGCCATGTTCAACATCTGAATAGCTATATTTTGTATCTCCTGAATTAGTACCTGCCCCCACAGTGCCTGTTATTTCAACATTATTTTTTGTAGCCTTGAGTGTGTAACTATGTGTTATTGTCCAAGACTTTTCTATGGAAACAGTCACCGTATATTTTGCGACTTCTAGCACTAAAACAATTTCATGAGTGGACTGAATATTAGCGATAGTAAGAGTCTTTTTGTCAGTTGATATTGTTATTCCTTTGCTAGAATCGCTATCTTCATAAAGAACACCATCAACTTGCCAGCCTTTTATTGCTTTCCCTGTTTCGAGAGGATCAACTTCAAATACTATGCTTTCCCCTATTTCAACATTATAGGGTGATGTTTGGGTTACGCTTGCAACACTTGCTTTTATTTTGGTTTTCTCCCCATCAGGTAAGCTTGCATTCCCTCCCCTCACACTCCATTCCACCTTATAGGTCTTTTTTTTCAATAGCAGCTTTAATTTTATATTTCTATTGACTTTCCATTTTAATATGTTAGGATTTGGAGGTGTATTAGCAGTGTATTGAGAAGAAGTTGAAACATCTTTCCAAGTTCCGCCCTCATCATAATACTCCCACTTATCAACTTCATAAATTAAGTCTGTAGTCTTAGCTTCAAAACTTATATCTGAATTATATTCAACATCATTATATGTATACCTTGTAATTCCTATGCTACCACCTGAGCTACCACTACCTTCTATTTCGACATCATTTTTTGTAGCTACTATTATATACTCTGCTCCTGTAGGTCTTGCTATGTCAACAGTTACTTGATACGTTTCTATCACAAAACTAATCGTATAAGTTTCATTGATATTCTCAATAATAAGTTTCTTATTATTATCTTCAAGTGTGATTCCCTTAGAAGGATTAGAAGACGTAACAGGTGTTCCATCAATCACCCACCCTTTAACATTTCCTCCATTATTAATTGTTGCAGTAAGTGTTAGTTTTCCACCTACATCAAAGTCTGCTTCTTTCTCATTTGAATCAATATACTCACCATTTTCAAGACTTGAGGCTAAACTAGCACCATCAGGTGCATTCCAGCTAACCCTATACACTCTCTTTAATACAACTTTTAAGTTTACGTCTTCTATTGCTACCCAATTTAATTTTTTACGCCTTGTACCAGTTACATAACTAGTATTATCAACTACAACGCCATCACATTCCCATGTTTCAACAACATACTCTGCATTTCCAGTACCTTCAAAATAAGCTTCAAAAACCAAGTTTGTGCCATGCTCAATACCTGTATATCTATATGAAGATGATATGGAAATACTATTTGTCAACTCTGTGCTACTATCTTTAAACGCCTTTATTATGTAGTTATGAGTAGTTACTCCGATAGGTGCTTCTATCACAATGTCTATTGTATATTTTGTTACCTCTAGCATTAGAGCAACTTTTGTATCTTTCCTAATATTACTAATGGTAAGAGTAAGCTTATCAGCTGAAATTGTTATTTCAGATGGAATAGCACTAGGTGGATATGATGTGTCATTAACCTTCCATCCTTTAACTGAATACCCTTCACCGAGTGTTGCACTAAACACAACAGTTTTTCCTATTTCAACATAAGGATTTGTAGTTGTAATATTTGAGCCATCAGCCAGATTTGCACTTATCGATGTTGTGCTTGTAGTCCCATTTCCTTCAACATTCCATTCCACCTTATAGATCTTTTTCTTTAGAGTAACTCTTATAACAGTATTACCAGTAATACTAAAATTTCTTTTCTTTATTTCTTCACCTGACAAGCTACTAAAAGCTAGTGGCGTAGTGCTTGCTATTGCACTTTCCCACTTACCTATATCATATTCACTACGAGAACCTTCTTTTGCAGTTATGTAAACCTGAGTGCCTGACATAAAACCCACATATTTACCATTATCTTTTGGTTGTACGAGAGTACCACCGCTTGAGTCTTTCCTTACTTCAAAACTGTAGTCATGGTTTGTTATATCTACACCATCTACATCACAAACTTTAAACTCAAACTCATACAACTCTGTTGTAATAACTTTTACATTATAGTCTCCATTGGGATTTGCTATTGTAAGGCTAGTTTTATCAGTATTTAGCTCAATAGAACCATCACTTTTACTTTCTCTAATATCTTCAGCATTCACTTTCCAATACAAAACTTTATATTTTTCACTATTCAAACCTTCAATCCAAAATTTGCACTCTTTGCCTTTTTGAATAGCAACTTCAGGAGTGTCCCCTGTTGCATATTCCTTTGTTTGAGGTGCATCATTGTCAATTATGTAATATGAGATCTTTGCCTTTGTATAACCCTTTGAGTTATCTCCTTGAATATCAACCCATTTAAAACTAGCTTCAGGCTTAAGCGTTATATTCAGGGTGAAATCTCCTGTCGCAACAAGGTCAACATTTCCTTCAGTGCCTGCAATAGTCAAGCTATGTGCTGTAGAACTACATTCTTTTATTGTAGCTCCTTTTCCTGCATTCACTTTAAATTTAACTGTAGCATTCTTTGCAACTCTCATATCCATTGGTTGACTTGTGAGAGTTACATCACTAGCCAAGCTTTTTACCCCATAATCCCAGCTCAAGCTAACATTACCATTTGCTACATCTAAAGCTTCATGCTTTAAGTTAACATCTATTTTTACAGATGCGCCTCTAACAAACTTTATTTTATACTTTTTATTTGTAGTTCCATCCTCTGCAAAGGCATAAAATATTAGAGTTTTTGTATCTCCAGAATCTTTACCCAAAGTTACATCAAAATCTTTATACTTTTCATCTCCTACATTACTTACATCTCTAATTGTTCCAAGGGCACTAATTGATTCCACATGCACTTTCAAGGCAGTTTCAAAACCAGTATATGGAACCACTAATTCTCCTTCCTTTCCATCTGCACCATTTTGAAAGTCTATAGTCTCTCCAGACAAAGTAAGAGAAGGAGCCCCTTCAGGAGAAACTAAGTCTTGATAGTTTGATTCATCAGTGATTTTTAATTCGCTTTGTTTTATTCCTGCCAATTCCCCTGCAACAGCATTTATTGTGTATGTGCTAGTTAACCTATTGCCACCATTTTCCAATGTCACAGTTACTGCATATTCAGCACCATGCAATTCCCCATTTTTAACAAATACATCATTTGCCTCATCATAAGAAAAATTAGGGCTTTGATAAGAAACTACATATCCTGCCTTTTTCCAATCATTTCCATGAAAAAACTCTTGCAGTTCTTTTATTCTTGGAACAGGAACACCGTTAGCTCCTATAGTTCGCAAAGAAACATCTATATAATTAGGCACTAGCGTTATACTTGTGAATATTCTAGAAGCTACGCTTGTTCCTTCACGAGACCTTAAACCTGCCCTGTCATACACAACAGCCTTAAGCTCTCTATCTCCAGAAGGATTTTTTAATTGCCACTCTTCATCACCTTTTATTTTAAGTGTATATTTAATATTTTGTTCACTTTCTTCTACCACAGAAACTACTTTAGCTTTTGCACTCTCGTTTCCATATTTACTAGAAAGACTAAATTTCACTTCCTTTAGGTCATGGTGCTTACCTTCGTTTTTTGGCAAAGTTACTACATATTCATCTAGGTCTTCCTTATATTCAATATTTTCTTTTGGAATAGAAAGAGGTGGAGTGTTGCAATTGGCAGTGATGCTTTGACTAGATAAAAAGCGAGAATTCTTTTTTTCATAAATATTCATCTTTATAGGAACAGATATTCCTGAAAAAGCATTTTGACTAGAAGGTTCACATTCTGCTTTAAAGTTGAAAGCAATAACCATCTTTGTTGGAGTAAGTGTTTTTATGTATGGTTCTGTGTTAAACAGTGATTTTTTCTCTTCATCAAGTTCCAAACTACCTGTTATTTCGTTTTCATATTTATTTTTAATTGTAAATTCCACTTCTATTTCTTGTTCTGAAGGAACATATATTTTATTCTCATCTCCTAAATTAGACACACTAAAGTGGACATCTTTTACCGTAGGTTTTGCAAGACCTTTTTCAATGTATTCTACTAGATTCTCATTTTTGCAAGATATAACTAGCATTAAAGCAACTATAAGTAAAGTAAAAAATCTCTTCATATCTTACCCCCTATTTGACTTTATTAGACATAATTATAGCATACTTTATTAAAACTATCAAAGAGACCTAAAAAGTTACTAATATGGGAAAAAATGAAGAAAACCAATTGTGATATTGCTTTTATTCAACAAGTTATGGGCTCACCAAAAGAAGAAATAAAACGCCTATAAAACTTCTTTAACAATTAGAAAATCTACACTTAATATTTTACATTTCTTTTACTATAATAAAGAAATAGTATACCTACAAATCATGGAGATAATATGAAATTTGATGAACTTCTAATATCTAATTTTAGAGGCATAGATCGTGCTGAATTGAAAGAACTCAAGTCTGTAAATTTAATTGTAGGACAAAACAATTCAGGAAAAACTTCAATTCTTGAAGCTATATTTCTACTTTCTGGCATGTCAAACCCCGAATTATTACAGATTATTAATGATACTAGGGGGGTGCAATTAAAAAATGACAATGATTTTAAATACATTTTTAATAATCTAAATTTAAAGCAGCCGATATCATTAAGTGGAATAGTGAGTGGTATTAAACGTTCTGCGAAGATATTCTTTTATAAAGATAATAAACAAAGTATAAATCCTTTTATGTCTCCATCAGATTCATTTCGAGCTGAACTATTAAGTTTACAAAACCAAATTAAAGATATTGATGGACTTAAAATTTCATTTAAAAATGATGATGAAGATGAACAAGATGTTTACATTAGTCTTAAAAATCATTCCATAGAGCTATCTAAAACGTATAAAGAAGCTCTCACTTTGAAATACCTTAATTCACAATCTAATTTGAACGGCAGAGGAATTAAGCTATCACCAATAATAAAGAAGAAAAAAACAAGAGACATTGTTGATATATTAAGACAAATTGAACCTAATTTGAAAGATATACAGATTCTTGAGAATAATTCCATATATTGCGATATAGGAGAGGAAGAACTCCTACCTATTAGCATAATGGGAGATGGATTTATAAAAACCCTTGCTGTTTTATCATCAATGTATGAAATACAAAGCGGTGTTTTACTCATAGATGAAATAGAAAATGGACTTCATTATTCTAGTCTGGCAGTTTTTTGGAAAGCAATTATTATGTTATCAAAACAATTAGGTGTTCAAGTTATAGCTACAACTCATTCCTACGAAGCATTAGGAGTATTATCTGATGTAATACAAGAATTAAACGAAAAAGAAATTGCAATGTATAGAATAGAAAAACAAGATAATAATACAAACATAATTCATTATACTAATCAAGATTTTATTATTAGCTTAGATGAAAATTATGAGGTGCGATAATTATGAATGATGAATATGATGATAAGAAAAGAAAATACCCCAGCGAAATAATAGGAAATTCTTTACTTTTAGTTGAAGGACAAGACGAATGTAATTTTTTTAAATCTTTATTAAAAACCATGAAAATAAATGGTATAGAAATTAAAGACGTAGGTGGTAGAAAGCAATTTGCAAACAAAATACCATCAATTAAAAAAATAAAAGGTTTTTCTAAAGTAACAAAATTAGGATTTATTAGGGATGCAGAAGATGATTATGCAAAAAGTGCATTTGATAGTGTATGCAATAATCTAAATGAAAACGGGATAATACCACCTAAAAACATTGGAAAAGTAGAAAATATTGGTAAATATAAAATAGGTATTTTTATCATGCCTAATAATAAAGATAAGGGAATGTTAGAAACATTATGTTTACAATCAATCAAAAATGAGCATTGCTACAAAGAAATGGAAACCTATATAGAATGTCTAAAGGAATTTTATAAAAACAATGAAAAAGAATTTTGCGAAAGCAGTGAAAAAAAATTTAATATTGACAAAGCTAGAAGTCAAGTATACCTTGCCTCCAAAATTCCCATTCAAAACTCTCTTGGTCTTGGAGCTTTAAAAGGACAATGGGATTTTGAAAGTTATGCATTTTATGAAATAAAAACATTTTTGAATAACTTATTTAAATAGAAACTTATTTCCAATAATTGATATATTTTTGATAGGGTGTAATTCCACCTACACAAAGCCACGTGACCAATGCCAAACAGGTTTTGCAAGACTAGAAGAAAAAGGTTGCACATTGTTAAAATCAGGCAACCATGAAGAGTCTTGCACTAACTCTTGATAAAAACCTTCTTCCACATCATATTTTGAAAGCATATCTCTAATACTATCATCTTCTTCATCTGATATATACCTATCAGGAGCTTTTGTTGCCTCTTTTCTATTTATTGGAGTGTATTGTGTCATGATAGAAAGCAATGCTCTATCTTTTAAGTTTTTGCTAAACCATTTGATGATGTTTTCTGTGTCTTTCATTCTATTAGGCAATGCAAGATGGCGAACAATCACACCAGAAAGCAGTTTCTCTTTTTCCTGAGTTGCATACACTAGTGGAGAAAATTCTGCCATGCTTAATATTGCTTCTGTTGCAACTTGAGGATAATCATGTGCATTAAAAAGTGAAGAAGAAACAGCTGGATCAAGAGTCTTCAAATCAGGAAGCCAAATGTCAATTCTAGTAGAAAGACGCACAATTTCAGTTCTTTTTTCATAAGAAGATGTGTTCCAAAGAACTGGAACTAAAAGCCCCTTTTCCCTCGCAATAGAAAGACCTTCTAATATAGGTAAAACATGATGCGAGCCAGTAACAATATTAATGTTTTCAGCACCTTTGTCTTGCAATGCAAAACAAATATTTGCAAAGGTTTCTGGTTCAACACTACACCCCATTCCATCTTGCGAAATTTGGTAGTTCTGGCAAAAAGCACAAGCTAAATTACAACCTGTAATAAAGATTGTACCAGAGCCCCCTTTAGCAGTAATTGGAGGCTCCTCTCCAAAATGAAGCCCAGCCCATGCAACATAAAGATTTCCATCTTGCCCACAAAAGCCCTTTTTACCAATATTTCTATTTACCCGACAATTTCTTGGACACAAAACACAAGAATTGTATTCACTAAAATACAAGCTTTTTCCTTTCTACTAAAACATCTAGTATAGCACTTAATATTTTGACAGATAACTCATTTTGATAAGAAAAAGTTAAATCTCTAATAAAATCCCATTGCTCATCTGAAAAATCCATTTCATCACTAAAGTTTGAAGTAAGCAAAGCAAAGAAATTAGTAGAGATTTCAACAACTTGTGCCTTTTCCAAACAAAACTCGCTTTCTTTAAGAAAATAACGAGAGCCAAACGCCCTAGCAT
Source organism: uncultured Treponema sp. (assembly GCA_963543085.1). Lineage (GTDB taxonomy): Bacteria > Spirochaetota > Spirochaetia > Treponematales > Treponemataceae > Treponema_B. The sequence goes on from CAUUAF010000047.1 coordinate 7,426, forward strand.
ATTCTTCAGATGTTGCATCATAGGAGGTAAGTTCATCACAAAAAAGATCGTATAAGTCATTATGAAAAGAGTCTTTTTTCAATAACTTCAATGCTGTGTTGTAATACCAAGAATAGTTTTTCATGAATTTAACAAGTCTCGCTCTTCGGGAGTCAAAAAACTCGAATTGCAATTCAAATCAACATCAGCTTCCAACACTGCTTTCTGTTGTTTCAACATGTATCTATCAACCCTTTCTTTTAGATTCACATCAGCTAATGAAAGAATGCGAACAGCAAGAAAAGCAGCATTTTTAGGCTCTAGCACGACAGCTGGACTAACTCCTAATGGCATTCTAAGTGAAGAAAAGATATCAGCACCTGCAAATGAGTCAGAATATGGTGGGCAGGCAATAGTAGGAGATAAAGTAAGCCCATCAACAACACCCGAAAGTCCATTACTTCGCCCTGCAATTGTAATATAAACCTTAGGACGAAACATACTTTCATACTCCTCCATAATGCGCAAAAGATAACTAGGAGTCTTATGAGCAGAAGCAACACGCAAACAAACATCAACACCAAATTCATCTAACTGTTGCATAATTTTTTCAGCATGCTCTTTGTCTTTAATAGAGCCCATTATAATAATAACAATAGGACGTTCCATAGTCTTTCCCTCCAAAACTATATGTTTTTATGCTTCCAATAATCGATAAATTCAAGCATATATTGCTGTATATCACCAAAATATTCTCTTTGTAATTTACATGCCTTAATTCCTAAATATCTATAATGCCAACATTCCCACTTATAGCCTGTAATATTTTCATATCCCTTTGGATATGAAAGAGACCAACCATAATCTTCTGCATGTAAAGCCAACCATTTGCCTGCCTTTGTCTGTGCATAAGAGTCATCAATAGAGCCAAAATCAACTGCTGTTCCCAAACGATGTTGGGAAGCATTTGGGCGAGCTGAAAATCTATCAGCTTCAGTCTCTCCATACTGCCTTGCATACCTATTAAATAAGTTATCTTGATATTGATATGAACGATAAGCAGAACTCACTAAAATACTAACTCCAGCTACAGTTGCCCCTTTTGCCATATCAGACAATGTCTTTTCTGCAATTGGAGTTAGTTTTAAACCTTTTTTATTAATTGCATACCAAGAAGCACTAGTCAACTCCACCAATTTATTAGGAACAAAACTATCTGAAAGAAGATGTTCTTTATCAACTAAAACAAAAAGATCATCAACTTCTTCGTTAAGAACATCTTCTAAATCATGAATAAACTGCACCTCATGCTCTTTTATATTTCTCAATATCTTAGAAGGAATATGCCCAATATTTTTTGGAAGATTAAAATGCTCATTCGCAAAAAGAAGGCTATTCAAAACAAAAAATAAAGAGAATATAAAACCTCGCATTTAATGCCTAACCTCTTCAATAGAATGTATAAAGTTAAACATATCAGAAAAACCTGTAAAATCTATTGCCAATTTCACAGCATTAGAAGGTTGCATTATATATACACTATGCCCAATTTCTTCCCCCTCTTCATTTGCACTCATCAAAACACCAAGTCCTGAAGAAGAAAGATGTGTAACAGCTGACATATCCAAAACCACATCAGATATCTTTATAGCATCAAATATCTTTGTTTCAAACTCAGAAAATGTGTATGAGTTTATCGCCCCTGAAATATGTAGAAGTTGCAATTTTGCACTTTTTGAGCTAATAATTTTTAAATTATCCACAATCCCACCCCCTATTATGCTTTACGCTTAAACACCAACATAGTAACATCATCTTCTATATCCGTAGAAATAAAAGATGTTAAATTTTTATATATATTATCAACAATTGTATTAGCATTTTTATTTTTAAGTGAAAGTAGTAGCCTATTTGCACGTTCTGCACCAAATTTAACATCACGTAAGTTTTGAGAATCCAAAAGCCCATCAGTTGTTAGGAAAATCACATCATTAGGATTTAGTGTAACTTTTCTTACCTTTATATATGGCAAAATATTTTTAACAAAGCCTAATACTCTTCCTTCACCTTGAATTTCAATAACGTTCTTATATGAATCCACGAACATAGACATTAAAGGAATACCACAGTTTACATAATAAATAGTATTAGTTGCCAAATCTAGTATTGCAAAAAGACCTGCAAAAAAAGTACTTCTAGGTAAATTAGTTTTTATAAAATGGTTAACTTTAACAACCAATTCCTTAAAATCATGTGTTTCAATCAAAAAAGTACGTAATGTCGACTTTAATATAACCATAGACATACTTGCAGATAAGCCTTTACCAGAAACATCTCCTATTAGAAAGAAATATTTGTCTTCGGTCAATTTAATAAAATCTATAAAGTCACCACCGAGTTGGTGTGCTGAATATGAAATGTTTGCAACCTCTATATTTCTATCTTTTATTACATCCATATTCTTTTGAATTGAACCAATAATTTGATCAGACATTTCAATTTCTCGGTCTACCGTAATAACAACATCTTCTTTTGCTATGTTTTTTAGATAATACACAATCAAAAAGAAATATGAATATGTTTCTTTCAACATATTGAGATCATACATAGTATAATCCGCATGAAGCGATTTTCTGGATAATGCAACAAGCCCAATCAACTTATTCCCTTCTCGCAAAAACACAACAATCTCTGAAAGAGTCTTATTAAAAAAACTCAAAAGTTCACTTCTATACTCTTGAAATTGTGAGTCAACCAAAACACTACTTTTAACGATCATAGAAATATTATTTTCCAACACAAAATCAAACATCCGAGTTCTTGTATCATAAGAATAACCATTATCAAAAGTTGAGTATATTGTTTCCAAGATGTTATCATCATTAACAACCATGATATCAATACTAGAAGTACCTATATATTTCTCTATAATTTCTGAAAACTCCTTTGCTGTCTCCCGTCGTCCCAATGTATAATCAATTTTTTGCAAAGCATTAAACAGAAGCTCTTGATATTCCCTTATATCTCCCAACAATCTTCTAAATCTATAAAAAAGCAAATTCGCAACTGTCAAAACAACACTAGCTGTAATAATAAGTAACAATATTTGATAATAAAAAGAACGTATATTTGTCAAAATATACGCACTTATGGCTCCAACAATAACTGCAGGCACAGCATAAAAAATTAAAAATCTCAGAATGCTAAAAAACAACTGCTTTTTATCAAATGTCATCCTCAATGAACATGCTCTAAATGTCAAAACAACAAATATTGCATAGCCCAAAGGTTGAATAACAAGTGCCCATGAATAAACGCTAAACAACCTATATACAAACGCCCAATATGCCAACACAAAAAGCATAGATACAAACATCAAAAAGGCTTGTTGTCTAAAAATTAAGTTTTGAAGTGAAAATATTTTACGAAAAAATATAACCATTGTTATGATTGGAGTTATAAAAACAAAAAGAAATATTAAAACATGAACTGCCGGAATCCCCAGTATATCTATTGCAGAAGCAATCTTAAAGCCATAAAGAGCATTCCAATAAAATTCTCCTACAAAAAGCAAAATAAGAACAAAACCAACTAAATGATATGCAATATTAAAAATTAACTCTGACTTCTTAGGTTTTTCAAAAAGTGGAAAATCAAAGGCAAACTGTAACATAAACGCAGAACACAATAAAAGAAGTGTTATGTAAATTTTAGTAACAATGAGCGTACTCACATCATGGAACGAATACAAAATATGCAATAATATTGCCAATAAGAATGTAGCTAAAAAAGAGGTAACAGAATATCTCAACAAAGGAAATGCAAAAGAATTTTTTAAAGCAAGACAATAAAGAGAAGACACAAAAAGAATAATAACAAAGAACCAAACAAAAACAATTAATCCCATTGCCCCCCCCTACTCTATATCCCCTTTAATTCTGCAAGCAACAATAGTTACGTCATCTCTCATTTTTTCTCCGTGTACATACTTTATAGCCATATCAGCTATAGAGTCAACTATTCCTTGAGCATTGTTTGTTTGGACAATATTTTTAATAGAATCAAGATAAAAATCAGTTTCTCCTAGTTCTACACCTTCACTATTCATTGCTTCAGGCACACCATCCGAATATATCAAAAGAACATCTCCTTTATATAGAGGTTTCTCTGCAACTTCAATTTCATCAAGATCAATTATTCCTACAATACTACAGTTAGATTCAAGAGTTTTAATTTTTAAACCATCATGAGATCTTGTTAAAAGCATTGGATTTTCGATTGAGGCATTGACATATTTTATTGTCATAGCCTCTGTGTCTACCAAGCCTAAAAAAAGAACTGTGTATTTATCAATCAAATTCATACGTTTTATAGCTGTGTCAATTAACTTAATCAAAGCTTTTAAGTCTTCTTTATCTTCAGTTATTTTGATTGTATTAACAATAACTCCCATAACCAAAGCTGCTGCCAGACCTTTACCAGAAACATCTCCTAAAACAAAAAGTGTTTTAGTTTCTGTTACTTGTATAAAATTATAGTAGTCGCCAGAAACATTCACTAACGGCTTAAAATAAGCCCCTATATCAAGATCAGGAATATTAGGAATACAACCAGGTAAAAAAGAAAGTTGAGTTTGAGAAACTTGTTTCCATTCTTGAGAAAGTTCTGAAAGGTATATTAGCTTTGAAAGAATACCAGAACGTGTTAAAAAAGTATTAAACTCTGATAATGCTAGAGGGAATATTTCCTCATCAATGTCCTTTATTGCAGGCCAAACAATAAAAAGATGAATTTCACCAAAAACAAAGTCAACCATACGAGCTTTTTCTTGCTTAGTAGGTTTTAAACCATCATCAAAAAAACGAATTCCTGCTGTTAAACCTTTAGTCTTTTCCTTTACTAGGTCAAATGTCTCTGGGTTGGAAGCAAAAGATGCAGGGCTGTTATACAACATCTGACCAGAATTATCAAAGAACATAACAGAAGCATCAGCTTTATTTTCAAGAATGTCCACTATTGCCTTTATTAAATCTTGACGAGTATAGCAAAACCTCATGTTCTCTATAAATGAATTAAAAAGTTTATTATATGTTTTTCTATATTCCACCTTTGTTATAACATCATAAAGATACTTCAAAAGCACTGAAGAAAATAAAACTTCAATTAAAAACAAAGCTGAGCCTAAAAGAAGCCTATGCACAGAAGTTATTTCAGGAACTGTGTAAGAGTGAATTGAAGAAACAGCCATATCTCTAGCAGAATAAAATTCCCCTAAGAATAAGAATCTTGGACTCAAAAATATCATAAAAAATGCGAATATACCACTTAAAGCAATACTAAGTAGAATACTAGCAACATATTTTTGTGATTTAATCATTTCCGTCCCCTGTCTTTTTAGTGTAATTTGTACGAGGTCGCCATAATACTATATATTTGTAAAAAATTAAAGACATATCTTTATATTCTATGACTCGAAAACCACAACACTGATTTTTTCAAGCATTTTTGTATTCCCTAATAGAATCGATTCTACCAAGCTATTTATGATTTTTCTATTTCTTATTTAGTGAGACTAGTAATCAACTGAATCGTTTCATTACACACCACTATAATGGAAGAAAAATAAAATATAAAGATGAAAGAACTTTTATAAAAACTATCCTGCTCTTTTGTTTGTGGCTTTTCTGCCTACGTTCTCTGCAGATTCAAACCTAAATTCTTTCACGCACCGCCTGATGATTGAAGTTTCTCTATTGCCCATCTTTGCATACTGTGTGCTTAAGTGAATACTATATTCCTCGCCTTCTTTTAATGGAACATTCGCCACAATCATTAGCATTTTAGGCTCATTGTGTATTATAGCCTCTTTTGGTATTTGAAATATTTCATCACTAGTTTTTATATACAAGCTTGAACTCTCTCCCACAACTTTTAAGTCTTCCCCTTTAATCTTGATTATGCTAGGTGTTTTTGTTCCCTCACCTGAATACACTTTTTCTATGCTCTTTATTTTAGGTTTCCTCACTTTTAAGCTTATATTAGATACTTCAACATGCTCTTT
>CAUUAF010000048.1:0-13179 GCA_963543085.1 uncultured Treponema sp.
TCACTGCATCAGGAAATCCGGTAAGTCCGTCCATACAAGCTATCAGTATATCTTCAGTACCACGGTTCTTTATTTCTGTCAACACACCTGCCCAGAACTTTGCTCCTTCCGTATCAGCTAGCCATAAACCGAGAACTTCTTTCTTACCGTCCCAATTTATTGCTAGTGCTACATATAACGCTTTATTGACTGTTCTGCCATCCTGTCGGCAATTCACTCGCAAGGCATCAAGAAAAAGAATCGGATACGATTTATCAAGCGGTCTATTCTGCCATTCTTTTACATCCAGCATCACCGCTTCCGTTACATGGGAAATAAGATCAGCTGAAACGGTGACTCCATACACTTCTTGCAAGTGCCGCTGAATGTCTCGACAGCTCATCCCGTATGAGTACATCGATATAATTTGATCGTTGAAAAGCGGTGTTCGTTTTTCATGTTTGGGAATAATGAGCGGTTCAAACGTACTGTTGCGGTCACGGGGAACGTGTATCTCAGCGGTGCTATTGTCGTCGAGAATAACTGTCTTTTCACTATACCCGTTGCGACTATTGCCACAATGATCCCCAGCATTGTCGTGCTTCTTGTAGCCGAGATATTCATCCATTTCCGCATTCAAAATACGCTCATAGAACCGGCTTGTTAGCTGTCGCAAAAGTCCGTCTTTGCCGGTCAATTCATCTTTTGTCATTCCATGAAAATCCAGTTGATCGAGCATCAAGTCGATTACGTCTTTTTCTTTTTTTTGTCTCTTGGCTGTCATCTTTACTCCTCCTCATAGAGTATCATCTTTTCAGCCATTTACACAATTCTTTTTACAGAGCCGCAATAACAAATAATCAATTTTGAGTATTAAAACATCTATTGCAACTTAGTTCCTGCAGGAGCTCCAATATGCAATGTATAGATTTCTTCAATATGAATAACAACAACAGACTTTGGAACTTTTCCTTTTGCCCACTCAACAGCATCATCAAAAATCTTTCCTTCTGTAAAGATTTCAGCTTTCCCAACAAAGCGATAACCATCAAGTTTTTCCCAATCAACATAAGCAACTGCAACACGTGCATTATCTTTGATATTTTGCTGTGTTTGTTTTCCTGTATTCTCGTTATACATGAGAGTACTATCGTCAACTATTCTCATAGTTCTCTTAGGACCTATATTTGGCATTCCATCGCTACTCACTGTTGCAATGTAAGCCAATTGTTTTGACATAAGCTCTTTCATTTCATCTGTTAATTTAGCCATAATTCAAGCCTCCTTAACATTAATTATATTCTAGTTTATACATATTTTCCATAGTAATTCTCATTTTTTTATAAATCTTTTAATCTAATGAACTTAAGGTTTTTTTCTTCACCTTCAATTTCTGCTACTTGTCTAAGTAATTCTTTCGATTTTGAGGATAGCTTAGTAGGAACTTTGATTTTCACTTGTATATACAAATCCCCCTTACTTCCTGAGGTGGTTGGCACTCCTTCATTTGCAACTTTAATCATCGCACCATGTTGTGTTCCTTGAGGAATTTTCACACTCAGTGTCTTACCATCAAGTGTTGTTACATTCACATCAGATCCCAAAACTGCTTGAGTTATTGAAATTGGCATAGCACAATATAAGTTTTTACCATCACGCTCAAAAACTTCATGAGGCTTAACAATTATAAAAATGAATAAATCACCACTAGAGCCTCCATAACTACCAGCGTTTCCTTGTCCTGGAATAACAATTCTTCTACCATCTTCAACACCTGCAGGAATTGTTACTTTAATAGTTTGCTTTTTCTTCTCAAGCCCTGTTCCTCTACAGTTTTTGCAAGGTTTTTCTATGATTGTTCCATGTCCTGCACATCGAGAACATGTTCTAGCAATTGTCATAAAACCTGTGGATTGTCTAATTTGCCCCATACCTTTGCAATCTGGGCAAGTTGTTCGTTTTGTATTGCCTTCAGCACCACTTCCATTACAAACATGACAGGGAACATCACGAGAATAAGAAATGTCAACTTTTTTGCCATAAACAGCTTCGATAAAAGGAATATTCAAATTATACTGCAAGTTGCTACCATTAGTAGCAGTTGAAGCTCCTGCACCTCGCCTCTCTCCAAAACCACCGAATCCAAAGCCTGAAGAACCACCACCGAATAAACCTTCAAAAATACTAGAAAAGCCACCCCCAAACAAATCTTCAAAACCACTAAATGCACTAGGATCAAAGCCTGCTCCACCCATGCCGTCCACACCAGAGTGTCCAAATTGATCGTAAGCTTTTCTTTTTTTCTCATCTATTAGCACTTCATAAGCTTCTGTGGCTTCTTTAAACTTTTCTTCCGCTTCTTTGTTTCCGGGATTTTTATCAGGGTGGTATTTAATTGCTAGCTTTCTATAAGCTTTCTTTATTTCATCGTTCGTTGCTGTTTTACTAACTTCCAGTACTTCGTAATAATCACGTTTTGATGCCACATCCATCTCCAAAATTGACAAAAGATGAGACTTTAGTTTAAGACCTCATCTTTTGTTAAAATTTTTCTTTTTATTTATCTTCTTCGTTAACTACTTCGTAGTCTACACCATCAGCATTTCCTTTTGTGTTTTCTGACTGATTAGCTTCTGCTTGCCCCGTAGCTCCGCTAGTTGTTTGATTTTGCTTATAAAGTTCTTCTCCCATCTTCATACTAACTTGCTTTAAGGCTTCAGTTTTAGCTTTAATTTCGTTTGTATCTCCGCTTTCCAAAGCTCTTTTTACAGCAGCTACAGCATCTTCAATACTAGCTTTTTCTGATGCAGGCACTTTATCTCCAAGCTCTTTTAATGTTTTCTCTGTTTGATACACTAAACTATCAGCTTCGTTTTTAATTTCCACTTTTTCTTGCTCTTTTTTATCAGCTTCTGCATTTGCTTCTGCTTCTTTAACCATTCTGTCAATTTCAGCATCGCTCAAACCTGAAGAACTTTCTATTCTGATATGTTGCTCTTTACCTGTACCTAAGTCTTTTGCAGAAACATGCACAATGCCATTAGCATCAATATCAAAAGTAACTTCAATTTGTGGAACACCACGTGGAGCTGGAGGAATACCTACAAGGTCAAAGTTTCCAAGAGTTCTATTCTGGCTAACCATTCCACGCTCACCTTGCAAAACATGGATAGAAACAGCTGTTTGACCATCTGCCGCTGTAGAGAAAATTTGACTCTTCTTTGTAGGAATTGTTGTGTTCCTATTAATCAATTTCGTGAACACACCTCCTAATGTTTCTATACCGAGAGAAAGTGGAGTAACGTCAAGCAAAAGTACGTCTTTCACATCTCCACCTAAGATACCACCTTGAATTGCAGCTCCCATTGCAACAGCTTCATCTGGGTTCACACTCTTAGAAGCTTCTTTTCCAAATACCTCTTTAATGATTTGCAAGACTTTTGGCATACGTGTTGAACCACCTACTAACAATACATCATCAATCTTGTCAGATGTAATTCCTGCATCTTTTAATGCCTTTAAGCATGGTTCTTTTGTTCTTTCAAACAAATCTTCTGTCATCTGTTCAAATTTTGCACGAGTAAGTGTCTTTTGTAAGTGCTTAGGACCTGTGCTATCTGCTGTAATAAATGGCAAGTTTATGTCTGTGCTAGCAACATTAGAAAGTTCAATTTTTGCTTTTTCTGCAGCCTCTCTTAAACGTTGTAATGCCATTCTATCTTGCATTAAGTCAATACCAGTATCATTCTTAAACTCTTCTGCTAGCCATTTCACAATCCTAGCATCAAAGTCGTCTCCACCTAAATGAGTATCTCCATTAGTAGACTTAACTTCAAAAACACCATCTCCTAATTCAAGAATAGAAATATCAAATGTTCCACCACCTAAGTCGTATACAGCAATTAGTTTTTCTTTCTTTGAATCTTTATTAAAACCAAAAGCAAGAGATGCCGCTGTAGGTTCGTTGATGATTCTTTTTACTTCCAAACCAGCAATTTTACCAGCATCTTTTGTTGCTTGGCGTTGTGCATCGTTAAAATATGCAGGAACAGTTATAACAGCTTCTGCAACGGGTTCTCCAAGATAGTCTTCTGCCGTTTTTTTCATCTTTTGCAAAATGAATGCAGAAATCTCTTGAGGTGAGTACAATTTACCTGCAATGTCAACCCTCACGTCTCCATTTTGCCCCACTAATTTATAAGGCATGTGCGATGCCTCATCACTCAATTCATCAAACCTATGACCTATAAAACGCTTGATTGAATACACCGTTTTTTCAGGGTTTGTAACCATTTGGTTTTTTGCAGGTTGACCGATAACACGTTCATCTTTAGAAGTAAATCCTACCACAGATGGTGTAGTTCGACCTCCTTCTGAGTTTGCAATAACTACTGGCTCTCCCCCTTCCATAACAGAAACACAAGAGTTTGTGGTTCCTAAATCAATTCCTATAATCTTTCCCATTTTATTTATCTCCTTAAAAAAGTTTAGCTAAAAAGCTATTTTGTTTCGTTTTTTTTAGGTTTTACGGTTTCAACCTGTGCCACCCTAATTACTCTGTCATGCAATTTGTATCCTTTGATAAGTTCTTTTTCAACAATTTCTTCTTTTGCCTCTTCATCTTCACGACTTGCTTTTGCGTCATGAATATTTGGATCAAACTTTTGCCCAACACTTGGATAGTAAGTAAGTGAATATTTACTTTGCAGTGTTGAATAAAGTTGTTTTCTAATCATGTTAAAACCTTCCATAAAAGCCTTTGTGGAATCATTGGAATATTTTTCTACTGCTTCTATTGCTCTATCAAAATCATCTAACACAGTGATCAAGTCCACTAGCAAAGTTTCGTTTGCATAGTCAATAGCATCTTTTTTTTCCTTTATCATTCTTTTACGATAGTTTTCAAAATCTGCCATCTTTCTAAGATATTCGTTTTTCCACTTTGCAACTTCATCTTCAAGTTCTTTTTTTTCTTTTTCTAATTTAGCATTTTTCTCAACGTTTTCTGCATTATCTAATTTGGAAGCTTCTTCTTTTGTTTTTTGCTCTTGTTCTTTGATGGAAGACTCAAATTTTTCTTTTGAAGTCGCTGTCTTCTTTAAAGCCTCCATTGCTTCCACACTAATATCAATCTTATCCCCAGATTCTACGCTAACATTGACATTTTCTTCCCTTTTATGCTCATGTTTATTATGCTTTGCCATAATCCTCTCTCTGTTTTTATATTTATTCCTAAGTATTCCCTAGAAGTCTTAAATGTTTTGATGGTTTTTTATCGAAGTGTTAAAAAGATATGAATAATATTAAAAATAGGCAATAGTTTTTTTTATCTAAATTGAAAAATTAGAAAAAGATGATTGCAAAATGCAAGAAAAAAGGATTAAAAGCTTAATTGAACTCTTAATCCTTTAGTATTAAGAACTCAAAATTTCTATCATTCTAGTACTTTAAAATCTTTGATTCTAAAATATTGAGGTCGAATCCCTACCAATTCTTCTTTATACGCTGTAGGTCTGAAAGTATCATATACTGTAAGATTCAAAAAAAAGTAATCTTTATCATATTCTGTATAATAATCCAAATAATCACCTTTCCCTTCATCTTTTTTTTTCTTTAAGTCAAAGTACTTTTCTAACACATTATCAAAAACATCTTCAATCGAAGTCATGCAATAGAGTTTTTGGTGTGGATCATTTTTATCTGGGTTCAACTTACCATCCTTTGTATCAAAAGTTACTTTTCCTATACCATTTTTCACTATAACATGTCCCACACAATATTCAGGTCTATATGTATCAAATTTATAGATAAAAGAATAGTTTTTTATACCTAAGGTTTTCCATTTATATTTCATCTCAACTAATTTTTGCACATCTAAAGGTCTTCCATTAGGATATGGGTTTACATACTTTTTACAAGAAAAGGAAAGGAAAAAGCAAAGAGTTATAATAAAATATTTGAATTTTACCATAATGCCTCCCAGTGATAATTCCAAGGATATTTAGAATATGTTCCCAATTTGCTCTTAGGTATTAGATTAGGGAATATTTTAATTTTATATTTAAAATGATCATTTAAACCTGGCCAAGAACTAAAAATCTTATTATCATTATTATTAAGCCCATTATCAATACCAAACGTAAAAACATTGCTTATATAATATCCATTATACCATCCACCCCAACCAGCGTTGCAATGAACATAATCTGCAGTGATACTCTTTCGCTCCTTTGTCTTTTTATGAACAGCATCACAAGTTAAATTGCAATAACCATCTATAACCCATGCATGTCCGACTTCCTTAAATTCTGCATCGTCCTTATTTACAGCTCTTCCCTTTATTAATACAGGACATAAGTTATCAATTAAAGATTTAACACTATTAAAAGAATAGTCTTCATACCGAATTCTATTTCCTTTAGTTCCTACACTTTTTGGTTTATTATCAACTTTCTCATTTGATTGTTGCATTGAAAAAACTCTACCAATTGGGAAATCTAACTTCACCCAAGGTGGAAGTCTGGCACGTTCTGCATTCCAATTTATTGGTTCTTTAGGCATTGATGTTTTACTGCAAACACCTGTAATATAGTCATGAAATAACAAGCCCCCCGTATAATTACCTATGAACATACCTGTTGCTCCTTCTGAATATGATGCATTGCTAGATTCTGCTATTTCATACATAAGAGAAGCTATCTGAAATTTATATATTGGGTAATCTTCACCAATATTCTCTGCCTTCGCTTCCCATGTCAATAGCCACCAGTCATATTTCCCATCCCATTCTTTTGCAAATGGAAAATATTTCACCACCTTATTTTTGAAGCTATTAAAACTTTCCCATCGAGTGCCATAATACTTATTAGGATATTCATGAAAAGCCATTATTTTGCTATTGCTACACCAACACAACCAGCAGGAAAATTTCCACCTTTTAGTTTAACAATAACATCATTATATATAGGATCCTGAGCCCACTTTATTTTTAATAGAAAGCGAGGAGAACTTTTACTATTAACTTTCCAATTTTCATAGGTGTATTCTTGACTTGTCACAAGTCCTTCCCATACTGACCTTTGCTTATATTCCTCTTCCTTTTTTAATTCTTGCCAATCTCTCACTGTTCCGTTGATATATTCTTTAATATTAGAAGAAATAAGCTTTATAAAAGGATTATCCTCATCAAACTCACCTTCTTCCACAAGTGCTATTATTTCTCCAACTCTTAAATCATTACATGTTATTGCAAATCCTATCTTTTCTGCAGTTTCTAGTTTATACAAAGATAGCTTGATATTTTCTTCTATCTCTTCCCCATCAATTGAAAAGAAAGATACATCACTTAAACTAAAAAGATCATCATTAACTTTTTGCAATGTTGGAATAATTTTTGAAGTGTCATCTTTTTCTTTTAACTCTTGCAAAATATTTAATATATCTTTTTCTATCTTTTCATCTCTATACAACATAAAAATAATATTTTTTTCACAAATCCCTCCTTATTTCATTGTAACCTTAATTTTGTAGGTAAAAGCTTTGATTGGTTCATCCAAAGATTCTTCTTCATCATCCATGATGCGCATAACTGGAATTTCTATTTCTTTTGACTGCCCAAGACCTACGTTTGAAACATCAACACTAAACTGATATGCAGTATATTGTCCATAGTTTGGATCTCCATAAGAATCTAGAACTTGATAGTCAGGCATTTTTAGAATGCTTTCATCTGGTTTAAAACCCAACTTTTCTTCCCAAATTCCAAATGCAATATAAAGCTTATCCCCTATAATATTAGCTTTTCTTGCTTCAAATTCTGAATACGCCTTGTTTGTAGTTTTTCTAAGTTCTTCTGTTTTTAACTTAGAATCGCTATAATCCCAAAATAAATCCACAGAATTAAATGTCACTTGCCATTTACCCTTTTCGTTGTTGGTTGTTATTCCATCTTCGGCTTTCACATACGCTATAAACTTTGTAGGCTTATTTGCAAATAGTTTTATATCTGCAGTATGCACACCATTTTCATTATTCAATTTTAATTCTGATTCCCCTTGGAGCAATGCTTCACTAGCACTTAATGGATCAACTTTTTTCACATATACAGAAGCCCTAGGACTAACTGTATGGGCTGTCATTTTTAGAGATATGGCACCATAGTCTTCATAATTTGCAGATTCGCAATTTTCTACCCACTTTATATCACAAATAAGGTTAGGAGATTCTTCTGGATTCTGTTCATCTCCAGTATTTATGGTTACAAATTCTGCATTGTCTTTAGGTATTTTTGTGCCTTTTAAAGTATAAATATAAACACTATCAAGATATACATCTGTGTCTTTTGGTTTAATAGTTATAGTATAAGTTGTGAAATTATCAATACTTAATAGACACGTAGCTAAAGCCAAGTAATATTCATAAGTATTTGCCGTTTCTGGAATCAGTTTAACTTCAGGTTTATACTCCTTAGTTCCATCAGTAATTATAACTTCTTTTATGATGTCTTCCACAGACTGCACCATAAATTCAACAACCTCAAGTACTAAAGTTTCTTGATGTCCGTTTGGGCAAATTTGTTCGTTATACCCCACATCAATTTCCATCTCTCTTTTTGCCATACTCACCATAACAAAACCAGTCCATTTAAGATATCTCCCTTTGATAGCAGGAACACTTATATTCATTTTTGTAGGTTTTGTTTTATCAACCTGAAAAACATCACCTTCCACAACAACTCCTATAGCCTCATCTGTTTCATCCCCATAGTCAAATTTTGCTGTAATATTGTCTGTTGTGATTTCCTTATTAACTTCACATTTCATTATTTCGATATCCACATTCTGATTGAAGATTTTTAAGCTTTTTAATACAAGTCTTGGATCTGATTTTTCCACTATACCTACAGAACCATTTCCTTTATGGTTACAAGCACTCAATACAAATAGGAAAGTAAAAACATACAAAAACCAATTATTTATTTTTCTCATATAACTTCTCCCAAAGTATTTAGATAACTATGCTTAATTCTAATTGATAGATGAGTAAATTTCAATAAATTTCTTATTTTTTTAATAGATAGTTTAAAACAAAAAACATTCTTAAAAGCTTGTAACTTTTAAGAATGTTCTTATCAATTAGAGAATTCTTCTATTATTTTTTCCCTTTCTCTAATCCAATAACATGGGATTTTATAGGTGGAAATCCATTAAATTCAACAGAGGCATAGCTTGAAGTATATGCACCAGTACTCAAAAAGTATACTCTATCTCCTTGTTTTAAGTTTATAGGAAGAGAACATCTATAGTTTTCATACATTATATCCATGCTATCACACGTAGGACCTGCCAAAACAGCTTCGCCATATTTTTTGCATTCTTCATCCTTATCAGTAGTGATTGCATATTTTATAGATTCGTTCAATGTTTCAATAAGACCATTGAAAACACCAGCATCAAGATATACCCACCTGTATAAGGCTGTGTTATTTTTTCGAGAAATCAAAACAACTTCAGAAACTAACACACCACTATTACCTACGAGTGAACGTCCAGGTTCTATAATCACACGAGGAAGATTTTCACCAAAATCTTCTTCTAAATAACGAGTGATTTCCGTTGCATAATCAGTTAAATCATTTGCTGGAGTTACATAAGCTGCTGGAAACCCACCTCCCATGTTGATCATTTCAAGTTTAATTTCTTCTTCTTCTTCAAGAGAATCCATTAAGTATTTTGTTTTTGCTAATGCATCATTCCACTGACCAATATCTCTTTGCTGACTTCCAACATGAAAGGAAATACCATAAGGAATAAGACCTGTATCCCTTGCTTGAATACAAAGATCATAAGCCATGTCAGGATGGCATCCAAACTTTCGAGAAAGTGGCCAATCTGCACTGCTTGTACTTTCAACAAGAATTCTCACATACACACGAGATCCAGGAGCATATTGTGCAATATTCTTCAAGTCATCTTTGCTATCTGTCGCAAACATTCGCACGCCTTTTTCATAGAAATAAGCTATATCTTTTGCTTTCTTAATTGTATTTCCATAACTCAGTCTATCTGGAGGTATTCCTAGAGCAAGGACTTTGTCTAATTCATAGATAGAAGCAATGTCAAAGCTAGAACCTAGTTCAAAAAGCATTTTTATTATTTCATCATTTGGATTAGCCTTAACAGCATAATAAACATCTGCATAAGGGAAATTTTTTATCAAGTCTTTATATGTTTTTTTGATTGTTTCTAGATCTATTATGACACACGGAGTTTGAAGGTCTTTTGAAAACTCCATAATTTGTTGCCATTTAGCATCGCTGATATAGTCTCTTCGCATGCTACACCCCCAATTGTAAGAAATAAAGTGAGGTGAGATTTTATGATAATATAGGCACAAAGTCAAGAATACATCTATACCTACAAAAAAGAGATTTTTTCAATTGTTAAATACAAGTTTTTTGTTATACGCCCCCAAAACTACTCAAACAAAACACCATCTTTAAAAACGTTTGCTATTTTTTAGATGTGCTTTGATAGCTCAGCTTTAAGTAATTTTGTTAAAACACTATCAAAAGTATTCGAAAAGTTTTGCAAGTCTTTTTTACTAAAACTCCCCATTTTATCTGTCATCAAACCATTAAATCGAATTTCATACATAAAATCTCTTACAGAAAGACGTTCTCGTACATTATCAGGAGTGAAAAGAACTCCACGATCATTAATAACTGCGATTCCAAGTTCAACTAAAATAGCAGCTAAAGGAATATCTCTTGTTATTACTAAATCACCTTTCTTTGAACAATCAATTATATGGTTATCAGCCGATTGTTCCTCTTCACTGGTTTTCACAAAATCAATTAATTCATGATCTATAACAGAAATAAGTCTATTGGCAACAAACACCAAAGGCACTGAAAGTCGCAAAGAAGCCCTACAAATTATCTGGCGAACACGCACAGGACATGAATCGGCATCAACCCAAATTGTCATACATCATCATGTATAATGTCATTAATTTTTGCAATCATCCTCATAGTAGTTGTTTCCATGTCAACAAAAGCCTTAGGGTCTGTAAGTGTTCCAGTATTTTCAAGCCTAGCCTTAAAAACTTCATCACTCAAAAATAGTCCAGCAATTATTGCAATTTTCAATGGATCATCAACATCCGATGTTTCTTTAGCTTTCTCCAAAACTGACAAATAATAGTCGTATATTGATTGCACATAAGCATCTTCCTGGTCTGCTTCCAAAGCAAAAGAAGTTCCTAAGACATTTACACTTAAACGACTTTTTTGCATTTCACAACCTAAAAAATATCCATCTGCTTATCAGAATCATCCACCATGTGCGACTTATTCTCTCCAAAACCATCACTTTGAGTAGTTATATCTGAGTGATTTGCTCCTACTTGAATTGATTCTGATGCATTTGACAAAGAAAACTCTTCAGATTGAACAGTTTGTGATGAATCAACGGAGGAAGAATCATGTGAGACAGAATTCTCAAAAACATCCAATTGATTTAGAGTACTCATAACACTTTCTTCAATCTTTGCTTGTGCAATTTCAAAAGAATGAAGAGCAGACTCCAACTCTTCTATACGCACTTCTTTTTTTGATAAAGCCTCTTTTAAAGAATCACGCTCCACATAAAGAGACTTCACAACACCAATAAGAGATTCAACTTTTTCTTCTAAAAGTTTAACCTGTTCTAATGTTATCATGAAGTTTACTCTCCTATAGCTTTCTTCGAAATCTCCACTACAGCCTTAAAAGCCATAGGATCTTCAATAGCCATATTAGACAAAGCCTTACGATTTATGATAATTCCAGCCTTAACCACTCCATTAATGAATTTAGAATAAGACAAACCCTCTGCCCTTACAGCAGCATTTATACGAGTAATCCATATACTTCGCATATCACCTTTTTTATCTTTTCTACCCTCATAACTATGCACTAAAGACTTTCTAACAGCATCTCTTGCAGCTTTAAAGTTTGTCCCTCGTCTTCCTCTAAACCCTTTAGCAAGTTTTAATATCTTTCTACGCCTTGTTATTCTTCTATCAGTACTTCTTGATCTTGACATCTTATACTTCTCCTAATAGCTTTAATTATATGGCAATAACTTCTTTCTCACAACAGCACTATCTGCACTAGAAAGAATACCAGTTTTTCTTAATTCTCTCTTTCTCTTAGTCGCCTTTTTTGTAAGAATATGACCTGCATTCATCTTCTTATATTTAACTTTTCCACCACCTGTAAACGAAAAACGCTTTCCAGCTGCCCTCTTGCTCTTCATCTTAGGCATATAATTCTCCTTCAGTCATATAAACTATTTTTTAGTCTTTGGAGCGAGCGTCATAGACATATTACGCCCTTCCATTAATGCTTTCTTTTCTATTGTGTATGGTTCTTCTGAGTCTTCAGTTTTAAGACGATCTAAAACAGCCTGCATAACATCAAACCCGAGTTCAGTATGTGCCAACTCTCGTCCCCTGAACCTTATGGTAACTTTTACCTTATCTCCACTTTCCAAGAAACTTTTTACAGCCTTTGCCTTCACATCTAAATCATGCGTTGCAATCTTAGGTTGCATCTTAACTTCTTTCAACAGTTGTTGCTTCTGATTTTTTTTAGAATCTCGAAGTTTCTTTTCCATCTGAAAGCGATATTTACCATAATCTACAATTTTACACACAGGTGGTTTTGCTTGAGGCACAATTTCCACTAAATCCAACCCTAAATCTATCGCTTTTTTTAGAGCCTCATTTATTGGGAAAATACCAAGTTGATTCCCTTCCTCATCACTCAACCTAACTTCTCTAACACGGATTTGATCATTAATCCGCAAGCTTTTTATATCAGCCACAAAACTCCTTTGTACACAAAGGTACACATAGCTTTAAAAAGAAAATATGCCGGTAATGATATATCTATTATTATTTTATTGTCAAGATAGTAATTTTGTTTGATCAAAATTGTGAAGTTTCTAACATCCAATAGCATGAAAGGCAATTCTTTGCTACAAAACATTAAAAAATGAAATTAATTTCTTAGCTAATTTCATCCATTTTTTTTGATTTTACCAGCATGTTCCTATAATCAATCTGTTTACCAATCAATCTAAGAGTTTCCTTTAGTTTTCGCTATATATTCTTCAGCTTGCAAAACCATCTCTTCTCCCCAATATTCAATCAAAA
>CAUUAF010000049.1:0-12953 GCA_963543085.1 uncultured Treponema sp.
AAAAAGAAGCATGTCGAACCCAAAAACATAGAAATTTCTAGTGTTACAGTGGGAGGTCAGTCTTGTATTGAAAATGCCACAATTGAAGTTGATGGAACAGAAGCTGAAGTTGTTGTTACTTTTGCTGAAAGTTACGCTGGGCTTAGTGTGAAAATTGCTGAAAAACCTGCAACAATCAATGGAAACGAAGCAAAACTTAAACTGGATGATATAACAGAAACAGCCAAAGCAATTAAAATTGAAGCAAAGGCTACTGGAAGAACAGACAAAACATTTAACTTCACTGTGAAAAGCAAACTGCCTGTAGCTGGTATTGCAAAATTAATCTTTGAAGGAAAGGAAATAAATCCAACAGCTACTGGCTATGGTGCTAAAGATAAAAAAACATACTCTATTTCTGATGCGCCTCTTTTAAGCGAAATAGCTAGTGATGGAAGCACAAAAGTAGGCGAGGTACGTGAACCAAAAATAAATGTAAAAGTTAAGTATAACGAAGGAGCTAAAGGTCAAAAAATAAAAGTTGAAAACATCACTACAGCTAATAGTAGTGAAAGTACGAAAACCACTGCTTGGGAAAAATCAATTGCCTCAGGTGTTGGTTTGAAGCTTGGAGACAATAACGTAATAATCACATACTATGAAGAAGGAAAAAGTCCTTTGGTCTATAAAGTTATTGTAGGCTATGGAAATCCTGATTATGCTCCAATAAGTACAATAAAAATTAATGATGAATGGTATAACGCAAAAGCAAAATTTGAAGCTCTTGAAGCAGGAAATGAAGTTCTTAGTGTGGATGGTGTTCCTACAGCTGATGTTAAAATCACAATGCCTGAAGTTTGGTATGATGAACAAGGATGGAAATTAACATTAGATGGACAAAATATTGAAAAAACAGAGTTTAAAAAAAGTGGCTATGGAGTAATAACTTATAGCATAGAAAAGAAAGTTGACTTAATTAAAGATGGTTCTAAAGAGCTTAAAATCGTATTTGAAAACACTCTTTATTCTTACAATAAAACATATAAAGTCACTATCACTCACATAACTATTAATAAAATTGAATCGCTCATATCTATTGATGCAAAAAACAAAGAACATGTTGACACTAATAATAAACTCAGTTTCACATTTGATGTGAATAAAAAATGTTATAAGGCAAAAAATAAGGTTATTTTTAAAGATAGAATAGAAAAAGGTACTTTCTTAGTTACTCCACAAGATACTACTATTGCTCCTAAATATGTCTTCTCCAACACAGAAATTGATGTTTCCACTATTTCTACATGGCAGCCAATAACTAAGAAAGAAATTACTTACACTGACTATCAGCCTACTACTGTAAACACTTATCTAATTGAAGACCATGACCTAAAATATGAAGGTGAATTCTTATATGTTCTTTTGGAAAGTGGCACAGTTAAAACTTATTATGTTACTGAAATAAAGAGAGAAAAAATTGCAAATGATAATGCAGAAAAAGAGAGAGAGGAAAAAATATACAAAAAAGAAAACGGTGACAAAGCTGGGGAAATGTCTCCAATAGCAAAAAAAGGCTTAATTAGAGTTTTGCCAAAGAGTCCACGTGCAAAGGTTAAACTCACAGCCCCTACGGAAGAAGATTTCACACTGAATGCAAGTGATGGTTATTATGAATGCACCATTGATCTTTCCACTAGAGAGACTCCTTTTTCATATAAGATAGTGGCAGAAGACAACACTACAGAGACCCCATTTCAAGGTACTTTTGTCAAATCTCTTGTGATTAAAGATAAAGGCTTTAGATTTGATTATGAAGCAACAGGATCTTCATGGTTAAGAGGATATGTTCATGAGGTAGATGGAAAATACTATCTAGCTTTTGATAAGAACAAGGTGAAAGAAAATAAACTTTATCTCTTTATTAATGCTTATAAAGGATTGGATATAGCATGTACTGATTTTACAGATCCTAAGAAAACTGATAATTATAATGAAACAGATTATACAATAACCTTAAATATTGCTTCGTTAATTGATGGTACAGATAAAAATAAAGAATACACAGCTAATCTAACACTTGAAGGTGAAGTTTTGCCTCAATTAAACCTAATAGTGTTCCCACAAGATGAAATTATTAAAAATATATATATTGGTGGGCGTAAATGCGAACAATTGCCTGATAATAAATATCTTTATAAAGCTGATATAAATGCTAAGCCTATAGACATTGCAGTAGATTTATATTTTCTTAAAGATGAAACTTCAGAAAACACAGATAGAAAGATTAAAATCTTAAATGGAACTGAAGAAAAAACTGTTACTATTAATAAAAAATGGACAGAAGAACTTGAATTTGTACATGAGAAACTCACCATTCAAGACAAGCAAACAATAACTCTTACAATAGAGTATTATGCTAAAAAGGATGATGCATCTCCAACAAAGACATACACACTAGAAATTGTAGACATCTAGTAAAAAAATCTTAAAGCTTATGTGCAGGCAGATAACCTCGATGCATAGGCTTTAAGTTCTTTTTAACAAAACATGGCAACTATCAGTATAAATTGGTTGCTGTGTTTTGTTAAAAATTGTATACCTAGCTTATGCTGTTTTTTGAAAAACTTCTTCCATAAGAACATCTACAAAAAAACAAATACTCATTCTTCCCCCCTTTTTATAAAAGCTTAAATTTATTACGATAATATGTCTTGGGGGAACTCATGGCTAATATTGACGAGATAATGAAAGAAAAGGGACTCATTAAAGTTCCTGTTGAAAAAGAAAAAGATAACCCATATAGAAAAGTTGCAAAGTTTTTATTTATCATCGGAGCTAACCAAGCAAGCCGTGTTATTAAAAATTTTTCTAGCGATCAAGTTGATAAAATAGTTGCAGAGCTTGTAACAATTCAAACAATTGATAAAGACGAAGCAGAAGAAATACTAAAAGAGTTTTCAAGTCTTTATGACAAAGCAAAACAAGGCTTTGGAGGCATAGACACTGCAAGAGAGATGCTAGAAAAAGCTTTTGGTAAAGAAAAAGCAAATAAAATCATCGATAGTAGCATACCAGAAAAAAAGAAAGTAAGTTTTGATTATCTTAAAGACATAGATAATGAAACTCTTTCTGTATTGCTAGAAGGAGAAATGATAGCCACTAAAGCGCTAATTTTATCCCAATTGCCAGCTAAACAAGTTGCAAAATATATTAGTAATGCAAAAGATAAAAAAGACATTATTAAAGCTATGTTAGATATGAAAAAAGTGAGTGCAGACATTCTTTTTGAAGTATCTGAAGCAATGCGAAAAAAGATGAGCAAAATCAAGATTTCAACTACCTCTATTGATGGAAAAAGCTCATTAGTAAATATTTTGCGGAATCTTGATTATAAGGCAGGTGAAGAAATTATTGAATCCATTGCAGAAAATGATGCATTACTTGCAAAAGAATTAAAAGAAAATATTTTTACACTTGATGATATTTTGAGCATACCTGACTTTCAATTGCAAAAGTTTTTGTTTGGTTTTGATGATGATATTCTAACTAAACTAATTCATGGAAAAAATGATGCTTTTAGAAACAAAATCTTATCAAATCTTTCTGGTGGCAGGGGTAAAAGAATTGAAGAAGAAGAAAAGATGAGTGAATATTTTTTAAGAAAAGATGTGAACGAAGCTACAAATACCTTTATGCAAAAAATAAGAGAAGCACAAGGAAAAGGAGAACTTGAAATCCTTATAGGTGACGAAGCTCAATGGGTCTAGCAAAAAGTATTTAATCAAAAGTCAAATTAAAAGGCAGTATATGGTACTATTTCTTTGATGTTTATATATAACTCAACCTCCGCTTTAAAAAGACCTGAAGCACAAGATAGATGAGGAGAGTTCTTTATAAGGACTTCCCCTATTATTTCCTTTGGCTTATTTTTTTTAATCTTTCTTGCATGAGTAATTATTGCGTTTTTTATTGCATTGGTATAGGCTGTTTTAACTCCTTCTGTTTCATTTTTTCTAAAATCTTCTCCCCTCCCCTTTACAGTCTTATATTTTAGATTTTTCCAACTTATCTGACGAGCCAGCTCACTACTTGAAAGGCTATATTCTGCCCAACAATAAATATAGGGGTATTTAATACGAACTTCTTTTATATTTATTTCTTCTTTTTTTATTTTTAAGTCATTAATCGCTTTTAGTTCAAAAACTTCCTTCACTTCACGTCTTGCATCACTAGGTGTATACGAAAACTCCCAACCATAGCTCATCCCTGTAAGCAAAAAATTAGACACCTCTTGAAGAGCCTCTTTAGGAGGAATAAAAGGTGATGACTCATCCCCATCCATAACTGCAGGTTGACCTTCCAAAAAAGCCCAAACAGGCACTCGCATAATTCTAGATTTTTTTTCAGAATTTCCAGTATAATACTCACACCCAATATTCACTGTGAGAAAAAAAAATAACAAAACAAATAAGTACTGATGTTTTACCATAAAAAAGTTTTATCACCTTTAATATTTTTCAATATTTAATCCTACGTTAACTAAATTATCAAAATATATATCTTCTATTATCATGTTATCACAACTGCGTCCTAAGTATCGGTCTTTTCTTCGCTCGCCATGAAAATCACTACCTGCAGTAACAATGAGACCTTCTTCTTTTGCAACTGCTTCAAGTCTTTTGCAATCCCCATATCTAGCTCCAGGATGCCATGCTTCAAGCCCCATAAGCCCTAGCTCCTTAAACTCATGTATTATTGAAGGAAGATATTTCCATGAACGATATAGCGACATAGGATGAGCTAAAACTGGAATACCTTTTGCATCTCTTATTGCAGAAATAGCTTCTTTTATATCTGCATTCTTTTTTTCAACATAAAAAGGACGGCCAAATCCTAAATATTTATCAAAAGCTTCCTGAATAGTTTTAACCATTTTATGGTCACGCATATAGGAAGCAAAATGAGGACGCCCCACTGTTCCATCAACTAATTTTGCAACTTCCTCATATTCGATATCAAAACCTGCATCTTTTAAACGTTTTGCAATTAAATAGCCTCTTTCTTCTCTTGAATGTTGCAACGTGCAAAGAAGATTATTAAGTGAACTTGAATCCTCTTTGACACCAAGCCCCAGCATATGACACTCCCCATTGCTCCACTCAATGCTTACCTCAACACCTGGGACAAAAATGATTCTATCTTTTGCAGCCTCTCTTGCCTCTTTAATACCATTCAATGTGTCATGGTCTGTAAGAGCTATAACTTTTAAGCCTAAATCACAAGCCTTATTTATCAATTCGCTTGGACTATAAGTTCCGTCAGAAACGGTAGAATGTGTATGTAAGTCTATCATAACATCCACAGTGTAATAGAAAATTGATTAAACTACTAGGTATTTTCATAAATATATGTTAAGATTCTTCGATTTTTATGTAGAAATCATGCTATATTGACGATTATTAGATAGAAATCATAAATATTTTGGGGGATGAAGAAAATGCCTAAAGCTATAACATATAATTCAAATTCTGTTGTCTATTTTGCAGGAGATTTTGATGATAGAGTTTTCTTACTTCAGACAGGAAGCATTGCACTAACCTCAGTAGACATTGAGACAGGTGATCAGGTAACAAACTACATAAAAGAAGGAGAATTCTTTGGCGTTAAATCAGCATTAGGTAATTTTCCTCGAGAAGATAATGCTATTGTTTTGACAAACTCTGTATGTCTAGCTTTTAAAACACCAGAATTCGAGACATTTGCTCAAACAAACACAAGAATCACATTGCAGATGATTAAGGTTTTCTCAAAGCAACTTAGATCTATCCATAGAAAACTTGCTTCTTTACTTGATAGCAAAGAAGATGTAGATCCAGAAGAAGGGCTTTTTAGTGTAGTTCAGGCTTTTTATAATTCACAACACTTTGACGCAGCAAACCAAGTTAGCATTAGATACCTACAAAACTATCCACAAGGCAAATACAAAATGGAGATTGCAAGAATCATACAGAGTGCAAAAGATATGCAAGGATACTCTTTTGGTGTTAATCTGACTCGCGAAGCCAAAAAACCAGTGAATCCATTACCAAACATAGCTAACTCTATGTCCATGTATGAAGCAGATGCTCAAAGTATGTTTTCTTCAGCAAATGACTTATTCGCAAAAAACAAATTTGATGAAGCTTTTCTTAAATACCAACACGTTATAGATTCTCCTGATGCTAGCGATCAAATACTAGAAGATTCTCATATTAGGGCTGCAAGATGTCTTTTTGCGACTGGTGAATATGTTCAAGCTTTGCAATTATTAACAGGTTTTATTGGAAAGTATCCTAAATCTTCACGTATAGCAGAAGCATTGATTTTCTTAGGACTTTGCTATGAAAGAATGAACCGTCCAGATAAGGCTGTAGCTTTCTACGACAAAGCTCTTTTGTTTGCTCCTGCCCTTGCTCCTAAGATACAAGAACTAAAAGCAAATCTTTCAAAATAGATTCTAAAAATTTTCTTTTACTTGTGCCTAGTAATAACCCATTGCTTTTTAGCAATTAAGCTAGGCTTGTGTGGCTGATACAACAACAAAGAGCCTCTTTCCATCTTATGAATTGTGCACTATGAATGTTATGGAAAAGAGGTGCTCTTTAAGAAGCCTGTATTGAAAGAGTTTTGCTTTCTTTAATAATGCAGTAAGGCCTGCAGTCATGACTAGAAAATCATAGCTTTTTAATCAGAAAAATGATATGATGAGAGACGTGAAAAGTCTATCTTTGCAGTTAAATATAAGTGTTTTCTTCTATGATTTTATCTCTATAAACCATCCAAAAATTAATTCAAACCAAAAGCATACATTAAGAAATGTGAGCATAGTACATTAGCTAATGTTATGGTTGTACATTAGCTAATGTACTGCCCCCAAACCGCTCGACTTAGGCATCGCAAATCGAGCGATTTCGACATAGCAAATCGAACGGTTTGCATATGCGAAGTCGAGTGATTTCAGCCCCTTAAGTCGATCAATTTGTATATGCGAGATTGTTAAGTTAATCCGAATTAAGTAAAGTTGTACCAGATGTGCCTGATGTTAAAGAAATAAAATGCTATCCAACAATTTTCCTTAAATGCAAAGATTGCCTAGAAATAGTTTTGCAGTATTTATAATGAGGAGTCACTTACTATCATCTTTATTCGTCTTGAAAATACTCAAAAAAAGCTATACTATTAAATTCTTCAACAGTCTTTGATATTAGGAGGACGTAATGGATAATGAGGAAATTTTAAGGCCTTTACTAGAAAAAGGTGACCTAGAACAAACGCTTGAATTTGCAAAAATGGAAAACAAACGTCTTACTGATATAATAAGTGAAGGGATGAATATTGTTACAGCCTCTGTACTAGCTGATATTCCTTCTGTTGAGAAGACATCCTTAATACAAAGAGTTGGGACTCTTTTTTCAACCGAAGAGTATTGTGCATTACTAAACAAAAAAATTTTTACAATATCACCAGAAAAAAGAGAAAGATTACGTAGTCAAGGCTTAGATTTGATAAAAGAGAACACAGCACAGTATTTGGAATGGTATAATATTTTTGATATTGCCTTTCCATGGCTTCCTCTTTCTGTGTTTGAAGACTTTGTTGTATATCTCAAGAATGATAAAAAACTTGAGCTCGATGCCGAAACAATCGAGCAAGTAAAAGAGAACTTCTTAAACTCAAAAAGATACTCAGAACGAGAATTAGATAAGTTTTTTTCTTCTAGTCTGTTTAAAGGGGAAGCCTAGTGCCTTCTTTCATCAATCGCTTGACAGGCAACACATTTTATTGCATAAGGTAAAGTCTTCAATCTATCTTCTGAGATATCTTTTGAACACTTAACACACTTACCGTATCTGTTTTCTTCTATTCTTAAAAGTGCAGCGTTGATTGCCTGAATCTTCTTTACGTTCTGAGCTCCCAACACATCTAATAAATCTTGATCGCTTGAGTATGACGCTATATCTCCAAAATCCCTAGGGGATGCATTTTCAATTCCATCTTCAAATTTCTTTTCATTACGAGTTATAATTCCAAGTATATCTTCTTTTTCTTCCAATAAAAGGCTTTTCATTTTCTCAATAAAGGCACTATCCATTTTGTTCACTCCTAACAATGTTGACAAACACATTGTTTACTTTTATCATTATAAGGTTGAATAAAAAAAAAATCAAATAGTTTTCATTTGATTTTTTTTGGAGGATTTGTGGCTAAAGAAGAAGCTATTGAAGTTGAAGGCGTTGTTAAAGAGGCCTTACCAAATACTATGTTTAGGGTAGAGTTAAAAAATGGACATATTATTTTAGCTCACTTGTCAGGAAAGATGAGAAAGCATTCGATTAAAATAGTCCCAGGTGACAAGGTCAAGGTTGATTTATCCCCTTATGATCTTACTCGTGGTCGTATTGTTTTTAGAGAGAGATAGATTTTAAAAACATAAAATCTTTAAGGAAGCTTATGAAGTGAGTTTATTGTGAAATTACTCAGGTGCTATCTTTTAACTTGTAGATGTTTTAGTATACTGAATTTATAAGCTCTTTTGTTTAATCTAATATGGTGAAAGCGTTATTTGCAGGGTCTTTTGATCCGCCGACTTATGGTCATATCGATATAATTTTGCGTTCTAGTAAGATATTTACAGAGTTGCATGTTCTTCTTGCTGTAAATAAAAAGAAGTCTTACCTTTTCAGTGTTGAAGAAAGGTTGGATATGCTACAAAAACTTGTTAGTGAATATCCAAATGTTTCTGTTTCTGCATGGGATTCTCTAGTTGTTGAATATGCCAAAGCACATGATATAAAGGTTTTAATTCGGGGTGTACGTAATGTCTCAGATTTCTCATATGAATTTGACTTAGCTCTTCTTAATAGGGGCTTGGATAGAGATATAGAAACATTATTTTTACCACCAGACCCACGTTATTTTGTCTTACGTTCTAGTTCTATAAGGGAGTTAGCATCTCTCGGAGGTGACTTATCTTCTATGGTGCCTGCACTCGTCGAAGAAAAACTTAAAGAAAAAGTTGCGTTAAACTATTTATAGGAGCATATTATGAGTGATTTTTCCTTAAGTGATAATATCTTAGCAAAAAATAAACTCCCCCCCCAAGATATAGAAGCAGAAAAAGCAACATTAGGAGCAATGCTTTTAGATCACTCAAGCATTGGTTTAGTTTCAACAATACTAAAAGCTGATGATTTTTATAAAATAGCCCACCAAAACATCTATAAAGCTTTGCTTGAATTATATACATCAGGAGAAAATCCTGACATCCTAGTTTTAAGAAACAAACTAGAAACAAATAACTTACTTGAAAATGTTGGAGGTGTTGCATATATTGCTACACTCACTGACACAGTTCCTTCAACCGCAAATGTTGAATACTATGCAAGAATAGTTCTTGACACATCAATAAGACGTAATTTAATTAAAACTTCGCATAAAATTTTATCAGATGTATACAATAATTCCATAGGTAGCAGAGAATTACTAGAAGAAGCTCAGAAAAAGATTTTTGAACTAACTGATGCAGGTACATCTGCAAGTTTCAAGAAAATTGCAGACATTATTCAACCATTTTTGGAACACTTGCAAAACTTACATAGTAGAAAAGTTGAAATTACGGGCATTGCCTCAGGTTTTCCAGCTTTAGATTCTATGACATTTGGTTTTCAGCCTTCAGAATTTGTCATCGTAGGAGCTAGACCTTCTATAGGAAAGACAGCTTTTGCTATGTCAATGGCTGCAAACATTGCAATTAGAGATAAAATACCTACTGCATTCTTTTCTCTTGAAATGTCTGAAATGCAACTCATGCAACGTCTTCTTTCATTAGAAGCAAAGTTAGATTCTAAAAAACTACGTTCTGCTAATTTAACACTAAAAGAGCTAAAAAAAATAACAAATGTATGTGGTCAAATATATGATGCTCCAATATACATGGTAGAAATGCCAAACATGAAACTCTTAGATTTAAGAGCAATGTCGAGACAACTATGCACTCAATATGGAGTTAAAATAATTTTTATTGACTACATAGGGCTTATAAATAGTGAAAACTACCTAACTGCACGCCATGAACAAATAGCTGAAATATCACGTTCATTAAAAGCATTAGCTAGAGAATTAGGAATTCCTATAATTGCCTTATCTCAATTAACTCGAGACACCGAAGAAAAAAGACCTGTTCTTTCTAGTATTAGAGAGTCAGGTTCTCTTGAGCAAGATGCTGATGTTGTTATGTTTTTACATCGCCCACGTAAAGACACAAAAGAAGACCCAACAAAACCTATAGACACAGAGTTAATTGTTGCAAAACAAAGAAATGGTCCTACGGGCACTATCCACATTGACTTTATTCCAACATACACTGCTTACGTACCACAACTTGAAAATCAAGAATAATTATCTCTATTAAAAGATGCGTTTTTTATCTTTATAGATTTCCTTATTACGGAGGCTTTTATGAAATATGACTTTAATACATTGGTTGATAGGAGACAAACTTCTTCAAAATGGCATGGAATGTTAGACTATAATCCTAGCATACCAAAAAACATAGTTCCACTTTCAACGGCAGATATGGAGTTTAAGAATCCTCCTGAAGTTATTAATGCAATTAAAGACTATGTGGATAGCACAATCTTAGGCTATTCATATATGAATGATGATTTTATAAATGCATTTATTGGCTGGATGAAAAGAAGACATAACTATGAAGTTTCTCCATCTTCTCTAGTTTGCACATCAGGCGTTGTAACCTCCCTCTTCACAGCAGTCAAGACTTTCACAAAAAAAAATGATGGTGTAGTCATCATGCCACCTGTTTATGGTCCTTTTTATTTTGCAGTGAATAGGACAGAGCGAACACTTATCGAATGCAACCTAATCAATAATGATGGATATTACACAATTGATTTTGAAAAGCTAGAAAATATTTTTAAGAGTGGCAAAGCAAAAGCTATGATTTTTTGTTCTCCACATAATCCTGTTGGAAGAGTCTGGAAAAAAGAAGAACTAAAACATTTGAGTGAATTATGCTTAAAGTATGATATTTTTATCATTGCAGACGAGATTCACCATGATATAATTATGAAAGAAAATAGTCACACAGTGTTAGAAACAATTAATGAAAAACTAAAAGACCATCTAATCACTTGCACATCATTATCAAAAACCTTCAACCTAGCAGGTTTGGGCTTAAGTGTTTCTATCATTCCAGATGAACAAAATAGAGAAAAGTTTTCGCAAGAACTTGAAAAAATACCTCAGCACATCAATTTAGGTCTTAGCTATAAGGCTTATGAAGTGGCTTATAATAAGTGTGAAGCTTGGCTTAATGAAGCCTTAGATGTAATCTCAGATAACTTGCACTTTGCTGTTGAATATATCAGAGAAAATATTCCTATCCTTAAAACGCACTATCCTGAAGGCACATATCTTTTGTGGATAGATTTTTCTAATCTAAAACTTTCAGATGAAAAACTTGAAAGCTTCTTAAAAGACTCATCTCACCTTTTTTTAACACAAGGTTATGTTTTTGGTTCTGAAACTGGAAAAGGTTTTGCAAGAATGAATGTCGCTGCCCCAAAATCTATTATTGAAAAAGCATTAGAACGTCTTAAAAATAGTATTGCAATGGGTAATTTCTAAAAATAAATAATGTTTTATAAAAACCTTAGGAGGTGCAATTTGAAAATAAAGGCGTTAGTTTTTATATTTTTAATCATCATATCTTTTAGTGCTTTTTCACAAGACGTATCAGAAGAAAAAAAAGAGAAAAAAATAGATAATACTCAAACTATTGGACTAGAAAAAGATTTACCTAAAATTAAAACCTATACTGCAACTTTTCAGACAGATCTTTCTTTAGTAGCACTATACCCTTGGGGTTTCGTTATTGATTTAGGAGAAACTCTTGAAATTCCTATTCTACGTTTTGATAATCCGCTAACTCATTTTAATAGCTTGAATTTTAGAGCAGGGGCTAATTTAACTCCTGTTAGCTTTGAAATGGATTTTAAGGCAACATTCACTCCAATAGCATTCTTTCAGTTGTATGCAGGAAGTGGAATTGGAACAGGCTGGAGTTTTAGTCGCTTTCATGGCTTTGCTAAAAATGTTGATGATGGGAATGGAAAATCAAAAAAAATAGCAATAAATGGAAAAGATTTCTTTTTTAATACACGCTTTGGCACTAGGCTACAATTTGATTTAGAAGCAATTTTTCATAATAAATGGAGTCATGTGGTTTTTGTGATGGAACAAGGCTTCAAATACTTTGGTGCTGCAAACATGACTAGTTACGATTCTTGGGTCTACAAAGAAGATTATGGTGAAAGCAGAAACTCTTGGCTTTACACTGCAAACTACACCATCGGCTATAGATTTCCAGCCGTTGTAAGCTTTATAGGCTTACAGATAGAAACAGAGAAAAAGCTATACACAGAACCAAGCAACAAAACTAGCTGGGGAGATCAATACATGTATGCTTACATCACTCCAATCTTAGCCTTTCAAGCAACAGACTATCTAAACATTGTAATTAGCCCACAATTCTTTACACGAAAAAATTACACCAAGCCTGTAGACACTTTCTACGAAAAGAATACTGTAGACGAAAAAAAGCCACACTACGTTGAATTTTACCGCATAGCCATTGGTTGTATGTTTAATTTTAGACATTAAGTGTTTTTAATTAAAGGTTCAATTTATGAATAAATACAAAGGCTTGCGAGAAGAGGCATTAAAAAGTGCAATTTACTGTGATTATTTTGCAAAGTATATATACACACAAATAGGAAACATTGACTTTGTAATTGCAAAGCATAATACAGAAAATGGGCAATCTTCTTTATTTGATGAATTAGAAAAATCTAACTTAAAATCAAGCCTTTGGGCTGAAGCAAAACAGGGAACAAAGTTTGATATTTACGAGTCTT
>CAUUAF010000050.1:0-12678 GCA_963543085.1 uncultured Treponema sp.
GAAGTCTCACTGTTAAGTCTCCCTCTCCTTGAGCTATTCCTTGCAAGGCATTTACAGTATTCTTAATAGGTCTAACCAAACCACCTGCAATTAAATACACTGTCAGGAGGGCTATAGCCAAAATAATGCCACCAATTCCATACATAGAGTTTCGCAAAGCATCAACAGTACCCATAAACTCATTATACGGAGCTCTTATAACAACTGTTGTCCCTGTAGTATTAATCTTTGCAAACGAAGCAATGTAATATTGCCCATCATAGTCATAATAACCTACTTCATTATTGTTAACGGATACAGCATGTTGCAAAAACTTTGCCAAAGAAGCATATCTTGCATTGGACTTACTTTCTTTTAAAGTGTTTAACATAGCTCTAACAATATTAACATCCTTGTGAGCTAGAGTTACACCATCATTATTAACAATAAAACAATTTCCTGTTTGTCCAACAACAATATCTTTAATGTTATCTGAAAGCCATGTACCCGAAATATTTGCTGCTAAAATAGCAGAAAGCTTACGTGCCTCATCATATATTGGTACAGCCACAACTATTATGAGCTTATTATTATCTATCCTAGAAACAAGAGGTTCTGAAAACCAATCTTTTCCCTCTTTCACAGCTTTAAACCAATCTCTATCTACAACGTCTATAATCTTTCCATCAGACGTATGGCGTTTTCCCTGCAATGTTGTCAAATTCAACTCTTCAATCTGCGAATTAAAAGCAGACTCTGCTCTAAGCACTTCCATTTTTTCATATTCTGTTGCATTTTTGTCGGACAGTATTGGCATTCTAGCTATACCTTCCAAAAACTGAAAAAGTGACTGAATACGACCATCAATAATTTCCGCTGTATCTTTTGCTTTGTCAACTAAATGAGTTGCAACTTTCTCTGTTGTAGCTCTTTTTGCAATAGTTAAAGCCAACAGCCCTAGCATAAACACTGCCACAATAATCAATAAGCCAAAAATTAACAAAAGCTTTATACGGATTGAAAACCGTTTTTTATGATTTGTTGAATCATCACTCATTAAAATCTCCTATGGAATAGATTTTTTTTATTTAGTCCCATTCACCGCTTTTTTAGTATACACCCTTAAAAAATATTATGCAATAAAAAAATAAGTCTCTAAAAATATAATTTTCAAGAGTTTATCTCATGGTAAAGATTAGCCCCACACATGTTATATGGAAGAAAGTTTTTCATATTTAAACTACAAGATTTTGGGATTCGAAACTTAACAGACTCACATATGCGAAGTCAAACGATTTCGCATATGCAAATCGAACGACTTAGGGTAGTGAAATCGCTCGATTTGCGATCCCCAAATCGAGCGGTTTGGGGTCAGTACATTAGCTAATGTACAACCGTAACACTAGCTAATGTACTCATCTAACATCTACTAATGTATGGCAATGATTTTTGAAAATTGAAAAAGCCCTGAATGAAAATGAATCAAATAAGAAAAATATAAAAACTAGAATATGCTTTATAAAAGCTAGCATAGATAGGCAAAGTGTGACTAAAATTTGAAGAATATTCAATAGTAAAATGTATTAATTCGTGTATTGACATTTATTTTTGCTAGGTTATAATGCTTATTTCTTTTGTAATCCTCTGATTACATTTTATTAGGAGTTACACATGAAAAAAATATATTTGAATGTTTTTTTATCTGCAATTTTATTGATTTTAGTCTTTTCATGTAATCATGGAAAGCCAACAAACAATGAACCCAAACAAAATGATAAACCTGTTCTAACGGTTCCTGAACTAAACAACTTAAAAGCAACTGATTTTATGGGCACTCTACCTACAGATGTAGATCACAATGTTATAAATAGTGATGTGACTTGGGATGCTTTTGCTGATGCAACTCACTATGAAGTTTTTATAGATGATGAAAGAACAAATGATGTTGAAGAAGATGGAAAACTCACAAACACAAAGTTTAGAACAGCTGAAGGATTGGTAGATTTAGATGATAAAATGCAAGATGTTGAAAAACCAATCAAAATTACTGTTAAGGCATTGAATAATGTAGATGAAGTGATTGCAGCCTCTAGTATCACAAAAACACTTCCAAAAAAGGCAAAAATCAAGAGCATTACATTTAATGATCAGCCATATACAGAAAACATGAAAGTGAAAAATCCTCTCACTATCAAACTTGCATTTAACAATAAGATAAGATTTACAGGTGATAATGCTAAACTTCACGAATACATTAGAACTAAGTTAGTTATTCAGCAAGGAACTAATCTAGTTTATAGCGAATACACTTATGATGAATCTACTGCTACTGTAACAATAATTCCTGAAGGTGGATTAAATGAAAAAAATGACTACGACTTCATTGTCCCAAAAACTCTTTGTGACATTTTTGGTATGAGTTATGAGATAAAAGGAAAAACCTACTCATTCAAGGTAGAAAAATCTACAGAACCAGCTCCTACACCAGATGTTCTTAAAGTACTTATTAATGATGACTCTAATTTAGACATCAAAAATGCTGAAAAAACTAATATAAATGTGGATAGCACTGTTTCAATATATTTTAATCAATTGATTGACACCACAACATACAAACCAGCGACTCAAGGAGAAAGCGGAATTAAAGGCTTTGGAGTATACATTACTGATAAGGCGACAGGTAAAGGCACTGACGATTCTAGACTTACAGATGCACGTTTTCAAACAGTAACTGAAGCTGGAAAACATATAACAAAAGCAACATTTAAAATGGTTGGAAAATTGAATTTTAATTCAACAGAACCACTTAAAGGAAACACTGCATACTATATTGTTATTGATGAAGATTTAAAAACTATTGCAGATAAAAAATTTAATGAAAAAAGATTTAAGTTTCAAACAAGTAATGAAAAGCCTACCTTGTTTAAACTTGAAATTGGTGGTGGCATAATAGTTGGAAACACTAACGAACCTAAAAATGAAAAAAGATTGAAAAAAGGTGATAAAGTTACTATACAAGCTGTAGTTCCTCAAGGAAAAAGCTTTGTTTGCTGGAATGTAGGAACTTACACGAGTTTAACAGAAGAACAAAAAAAGAGTAATCCAATGGAATACACTATGATAGGCGAAGATGTCTATATATGGGCAACATTCAAATAATAGAATTTCTTATTTAGTTGAAAGCCACACTAAATATTTTCTTAGTGTGGCTTTTTTTTGATTAATTGAAACTAAAAAATACTATTGATAAAAGTAATATTATATGCAAAAATACAAGCCGATTTTTTTAAGGAGATGCAAGAAGTGTCTGATGAAGTTTTAAACGAGATTGAAAAAAAGTTTGTTTCATGCGTTGCACAAGCTTTGGATTCTGTAAAAACAGCAGATGATCCGAAAGAACTAGATAGGTATAGAAAGTTATTTAGAAAAAATGTGCCTTTCACTATGAGAAGTTATGTTGCTTCCTATTTGGCGAAGCAATTAGTTTCAAATGATAAATCTACAAACGGAGCTAGAAATAGTAGTTCATCCTTTCATCAAGCAAAACCTAAGATTATTTTAGGAAAAGATGAAGCTAAAGTGTTGTTTTTTAGTATAGGAAGAAAAAGAGGTGTCTCTCCTAAAGATATCATCACGTTGATTATGCAAAATACTTCTGTACCACGTGAACATATAGGAGAAATTAAGCTTCTTGATAACTATTGTTTTGTTCAAGTTATGAAAGAAAATGCAGAAGGTGTTATAGCAAGCTTGAATAATTCTCGCTATAGGGGTAGACCTCTTTCTGTAAGTTATGCAACAAATAAAGAAGATGATGTTTTAGTTACCTCTGATGAGATGGAAAACGAAACAGAAATATAGGGAAAAGACTATGCCAAAAAAGAAAATATTTGCAGGTCCATCTATCAGGCGTTTGCCATCATACTTATATATTGTTAAAGCAGCCTTAGCACACGGCGATGAGTATATCTCTGGAACAGTCATAGCTGACGAATTGCAATTAGAAGCGATTCAAGTGCGAAAAGATTTATCTTTAACAGGTGTTATGGGAAAGCCCAAACGTGGTTATGCCATACGAGAGTTGATTACTTCAATAGAAAGCTTTTTAGGTTGGAATGTTGAAAAGTCTGCAGCTTTAGTTGGGGCGGGATGCCTTGGTTCTGCATTAATTGGCTATGTAGGATTTAAAGAGCATGGGCTTAGAATTAAGCTTGCTTTTGATAGTGATAAGACAAAAATTGGAAATTATGTACATGATGTTAAAATATATGATGTTGAAGAAGCAAATAAGCTTATAAAACAAGAGAAAATTACTATAGCAATTTTAGCAGTTCCCTCTGAACATGCACAAAGTTTAACAGACATTTTGGTTAAAGCTGGTATTAAAGCTATATGGAACTTTACAAATGTAAAAATTAACGTACCAGACAACGTTGAAGTTTGGAGAGAAGATTTAAGTTCTGGCTATGCAATGCTTAGCTATATGATGACATCCAATGGAAGCTAAAAAGGAATATCAAAAGCAAATTTTTGCAAATAGACTTATAAAGCAATATAAGACTTTAAGTAAATGGGCTAGAAAAAATGATATTTATTGCTATCGTCTTTATGACAAAGATATTCCTGAGATTCCTTTGTTGCTTGAGCTTTATAACTCTAAAGAAGGTATTCCTTATTTGAGTGTTACTCTATATAAAAGACCATACACTGTGGATGAAGCTGAAGAGAAAGCATTTCTTGATGAGTTTGCTAATCTTTCAGCTTTATTGTTACAAGTTCCGATTGCAAATGTTGTTACCAAAATTCGAAAAAAACAAAAAGGCACATCACAATATAATAAGATGAAAGAGGAGAAAACTCTTCGCTTTGTTACCCAAGAAGGCAAGGCTTTTTTTTACATCAATATTTCTGACTATGTTGATGTAGGCCTTTTTCTAGATCATCGTCCTTTACGTATGCAACTTGAAAAAGAAGCAAAGGACAAAACTGTGTTAAATCTCTTTTGTTACACAGCCTCTTTTTCCATTCATGCTATTTTAGGTGGAGCAAAAAATGTTTGTAGTGTAGATTCATCTAAAACAGCTCTTCTTTGGGCAGAAGAAAACATGAAGCTAAATGGAATAACACACACAACTAACTTTGTTTTGAAAAATATGGAAGTTATAGCATTCCTTGATGAAGCCATAGCAAAAGGCAAAAAATGGGATATTATAATTTGTGATCCTCCAACATTTTCAAATTCAAAACGCTGGGAAGGTGTTTTTGATGTCAATAAAGATTACATCAGCCTTTGTTGCAAGTGTATAAAAGTGTTGGAAAAAGGTGGAACACTTTATTTTTCTTCTAATTCAAAACGCCTTAAATTTGATGAAAAAATTCTATTTGAGGCATCATCCGAATCTCTTTTTATAAAAGATATTTCACAATTTTCTATTCCAATCGATTTTCGAAATAAAAAAATACATAAAGCATGGAAGATTAAAAAATAGGTTATTTTAATCTTGCAAAGTATAGTTTTGCTATGTTATCTTTAAGTAAGGAGATATTTTATTCAAAATATAAAAAATATATCTTCCTCATTTTTGTTTTGAAAAGGATTGATTTGTTATGAAAAAGTTAGTGCTTTTATTTTTAAGTGTATTACTCGCAAATTGTAGCCAAAGACTGGAAACTAATCAGAATACTACACATATTCCAGAAGATTTTGTTTTAGTTCCAAAAACTGAAATAATAGGGCAAGATGTAAAATATGCACTTCCTGACACAGACGACAGTTGGAAGGGAGTTTTTATTGAAGGAAGAACAGTAAATTTAAGCTCTTATGTCATTGCAAAATATGAAGTTACATACAAACTATGGAAAGAAGTGAGAGAATGGGCAAATCAAAATGGCTATGTTATCAAAAATGAAGGTGTAATGGGAGGGGCTTTTGTTTATAGAGAAAATGAACATTCTGAAGAAGAACCTGTAACGCAAGTTAGTTGGCGAGACGCAATTATCTGGTGCAATGCCTATACTCAGATGAAAATGAGCACAATAGATGAATGTGTATATCGAGATAAGGATAGGCAAATTCTAAAAAATTCAGCAACTGATGAATGTGATAAAGCGATTGCTGATATGACAAAAAAAGGATTTCGTCTTCCAACAGAAGCTGAATGGGAACTTGCAGCACGTTATGAAAAAGATGACAAAAATGCCTTAAGTTATGGAAATATTTATATGACACGCCTAGATAGCCTAAGTGGTTCTAAAAAACCGGTAGGTTTTGATGGTCTTTCCTTACCTAGTGGAGAAACTTGGGAAAGTCTAAAAGAAGAAGCTAGTAGAGTAGCTTTATATGATGAGTGGTGGGATGGCACAACAGGAGAAACAAAAGATCAAAATCCTAAAACGACACAATCTTCTAAAGTTGGCTTAAAAGATTCTAATGCTTTGGGGCTTTTCGATATGAGTGGGAATGTATATGAGTGGTGTTTTGACTTATATAGCGATATAGTAGCAAAAGAAGTTATAACAAATCCTATAGGTGCTGATAACGGTGCTTTGAGAGTTGCACGTGGTGGAGCTTGGTTGAGCGACGCATCTGATTGTACTGTAG
This sequence comes from uncultured Treponema sp., assembly GCA_963543085.1. GTDB lineage: Bacteria > Spirochaetota > Spirochaetia > Treponematales > Treponemataceae > Treponema_B. The sequence continues at coordinate 6,581 of CAUUAF010000050.1, forward strand.
GAAATAGATATGCAAATCCTGGTCAAACAGGAAACAATAGACTAGGTTTTAGATTAGCTATTTCAATGTAAAAATAGCTTATAAAAATATATGCCAAGCTTGTTATAAAACAACAACTTGGCATATATGCACATAAAAAAATATAGTGGTTAATTATCAATGAGACCTTTCAAGAAGTAAGTTGACCAATTAAACATCAAGATTAGCATAAACTGCATTATCTTCTATGAATTTGCGTCGAGGTTCTACCTCTTCTCCCATCAAAGTGCTAAATATTCTATCAGCTTCCAGAGCGTCAGGAAGGGTAACTCTCATCATCTTTCTCTTTGCAGGATCCATTGTTGTATCCCAGAGCTGGGTTCCATCCATCTCACCAAGACCTTTGTATCGTTGGACAGCAATATTCCCATTAGTATTTCCAATCTTTTTTAACAAAGAATCTCTTTCATTGTCATCATAAACATACCATTCTTTTTTATTGTGAGAAACCTTATAAAGTGGGGGCATTGCTAAATAAACATAACCTTCTTCTATCAATTTAGGCATATATCTAAAGAAAAAAGTGAGTAGCAATGTCCTAATATGAGAGCCATCAACATCAGCATCTGCCATGATAATAATTTTATGATATCTTATTTTTTCAATATTAAAATCATCTCCGATGCCCGTTCCAAGTGTTGCAATAATTGGCTGTAGCTTCTCATTAGAAATAACTTTATCTAATCTTGTTTTTTCAACATTGAGCATCTTTCCCCAAAGAGGCAAAATAGCTTGTGTCTTACTGTCTCTACCTTTCTTTGCAGAGCCTCCAGCAGAATCTCCCTCAACAATATAAACTTCACACATTTCAGGGTCTTTCATAGAACAATCGGCAAGCTTGCCAGGTAAGCCAAAACTATCAATACCACTCTTTCGTCTTGTTGCCTCTTTTGCTTTTCTTGCTGCAATTCTAGCTGTTGCCTCAGCAACACACTTTTCAAGAATCTTTTCGATAGTTTGTGGATTTTGCTCAAAGTATAAAGTTAATTTTTCAGAAAAGATTGAATCAACAATACTACGTACTTCACTGTTCCCTAATTTTGTTTTTGTTTGTCCTTCAAACTGTGGCTCTGGAACTTTAACAGAAATGATAGCAGTTAAACCTGCTCTCACGTCCTCACCTGCAAGTTTTTCTTCTTTTTCTATTTTCTTTAGTAGCTTTGGATTCTTTTTCAAAAACTCATTCATTACACGAGTTAAGGCATGCTTAAAGCCATCTAAATGCGAGCCACCTTCGTGAGTGTTTATATCATTAACAAAGCTTAAAATATTTTCGTTGTAGCCATCGTTATATTGCAAGGCAATTTCAGAAATCACATCTGCTCTTTCACCTTCAACATATATAGGCTCTTTTGGCAAAACTTGTTTTGATTCATTTAAATAACTAACAAAATGCGAGATTCCACCTTCAAATGCAAATATAACCTCTTTTGGAGTTGTAAGTCTCTCATCTCTCAAAACAATAGAAATAGAGCTATTTAAAAAAGCTAATTCACGCAATCTTGAAGAAAGAACATCAAAATTATAAGTGACTGTTTCTGTAAAAATGGAAGGATCAGCAGCCCATCTCACTACCGTGCCACGTTTTGAAGAAGAAGCAATTTTCTTTACAGGACTAACAATCTCTCCTTTTTCAAATTTTGCATAGTATTCTCCACCATCACGGTAGACTCTAGCTTCAAGCCAATTAGAAAGTGCATTGACAACAGAGACGCCCACACCATGCAATCCACCAGAAACCTTATAAGAACCTTTGTCAAATTTGCCACCAGCATGAAGGCGAGTCATAACCAACTCCAAAGCACTCACACCTTCTTCAGCATGAACATCAACAGGAATACCTCGTCCATTATCTTCAACTCGAACAATGTTCCCAGCTTCAAGCACTACGATAATTTTGTTGCAAAAACCAGCCATTGCTTCATCAATACAGTTATCCACAACTTCATATACAAGATGATGAAGTCCATTTGGACCTGTAGAACCAATATACATACCAGGACGCTTGCGAACAGCTTCCAAACCTTTTAATACGGTTATATTACTAGCAGAATAATTAGATTGAGTCATAATGACATGCATTCTAACATTACAAAGAATAAAGGTAAATAGGTTAAAGACACCTAACTCACAGTGCCACCTAATCTACACATTGTGCAATAGGTGGCAGAAAAGTTAGTAGTATAAATATAAGATACAATTAATTGTTTTTATTAGCAGAATATATTATGTTCTAATTTGATCTAGTTCGGTATTAAGCTCCAAAAAGGCTTTGTTGTTTTTATCTGCTGTTATATCAGCTTCAGAAACAGACTTTGAGATAAGCTCAACACTATCTTGAATTTCTTTCATATTTGTAGTGATTTCACCTGAATGATTAGAAAGAGCTTTCATAGAAGTAGAAATTTCATTACTACCCTCCATTAGCTTTTCTTCTAACAATCTTTTAATCACCTCAGTGCGTTCCATAACATCTTTATTAGACCTTAAGACCTTTTCGCCCTGAATACTTTGTTCCTTCATACTAGAATAAATTTTTGTTTCTTCTTCTTTCACAGATTGTGTAATTTCAAATACTGTTTTCACTATTTCTTCTGAAGAAAATGCCTGATCTGCAATTTCTTTTATTCTTTCTGTTAAATCTTTTAACATGCTAGAAATACGCTTTCCTTGCCCACTAGACTCTTCTGAAAGCTTTCTTATTTCATCTGCAACAACGGCAAATCCCTTACCAGCTTCCCCTGCATGTGCTGCTTCAATTGCAGCATTCATCGCAAGCAAATTAGTCTGCGAAGCAATATGTTGAATGATATTTCCAGCTTCTATTAAACCATCAGATGCTACTTGTATCTCTTGAGCATTATTCGAAGTTTTGTGTGAAAATTGTTTAACCTTTTCTGTTTCGTCCTTTAAGTTTTCTATTGACTGAAAATTACTTTCAAGAGCATTTGTAATATGTTGAACACTTTCAACCATGGTTTTGATGGCGTCATAAGAAAGCATAATACCTTCATTTTGTCCTGCTACATGCTTTCCTAAGTCATCAATAGTAGCAACCATTGATAACAAAAGTTCTTCTGTTTCTTGCACTAATGAAGATTGTTCTACAACCATCCTATCAATCATATCAGTTTTTGAAAGAATATCTTCAACACAAGATTTTGAATTTTTCATTTCTCTCAAAAGATCTGCCATTATCGAAACTGAAAAATGAGATTTATCTTTTATGTTAGCAAACAATATTCTAGCTTGCTCTGTATATTCTCTAAGATTATTCATTGCAAGACCAAACTCATTTCTATATTCAACATAAAGCTCATGATCTGTAAAGTCCTTTTGCTTTAATAGATGTACTTTCTTATACATAGCTTTCAAAGCCCTACTTTGGTGTTCTGCCATCAAACTACCATCTATAATTGCAAAAATTATAGCTATAAGACCAATTGGAGCCGCAAGTTTTAGAGCCTCTAAAAGTCCCATACTTTGAGCAAGTGCAAAAACGGGACCTGTTGTAACCATCACAACACCTACTGTTTGAAAAAAAACTACTAAAATATTTCTAACAAGCAATGTCATCCTAATTTGATTTTCTTCAAATCTAATAAAAACCACATATCTTTCAAAATATTCAATAAAAAATATGCACATAAATAATGCCACTAATGAAACATTACCAAAAATGATAAAAAACACAGAAATTGAAAGCAAAGCATCATTTAAAAGTCCTTTTTCTGCTAAATATAAAAATGGAAGAACTAAGGCTGTTCCAACAGGAATAATTTGAATGAAAATCGTGTAAAACGACGCTGCATGAATGGCAGCTTCCTGATCATTAAAAAAGTTTCTCACTTTTTTAATAAAAAACTGATGACCTAATGTTTCTGCAATCACTGTGAATAAAAAAGAAAAAATAATACTAGGTGAGGATATAAGAGCTACAAAGCCTTGCACTTTGGTAATAGACATCTCTAAAATAGCAGTGACAAAAAAAAGAGATGTCGTAGAAAGTCCCAGAATAAAAACAGAAATAGGCGGTGGCAAAATCACATCATCTTTTACATACTTTTCATAAATATTTTCTTGCATTTTTCCTCCCTCCACCAAAAGCATTAGGGAAGTGCCGATTAACTCATCCTATTAAAATTAACCAACACTTCCCTTCATATAACTCAAAGCTTTTAAGGTGTTTGCAGAATAACTGATTAATTCACGTTAATCAGTAATTACATGGTACTACATATCTGTTAAAATAGCAAACACCATTACTCAAATTTAATTACAGTTTGGAGGAAACAAGTTTTGCAATACTTATACATAAAACGAAGGCTACAACTTCTTTCATATTTAATTGTGTTGCATTGGACGAATCCACACTTCTTTAGAAAATTCTCCATGATTTAACTTTCCGTTTTCATCATAAGCTGTAACAGAAAAAAAATATAGTTTTCCATTCTTTAGATTATATATTCTAATAGAAAGTGAATCTTTAGCATCTATAGGTGAAGAAGGTAAAAGATATTGACCTTCACTATCACCAAAAAACACCAAGTAGCCTTTAACATCAAAATCTATAGAACGACTCCATGATAAATCAACATATCCATCCCCTTCTTTTGCAATAAGTTCTATCGGAGGTTTAGCAAAAGAATCACGCTCATAATCAAGCGTTAAAGAATGAATAATAGGAGAAATATCTCCTTCTTTGTTGGGATACATATTAAAAGCTATTTGAAAAAACCTACCCGGCTGGCAATTAAATATTGCTTCGTTTTTAGATACAGCTCGCCATGCAGGATAGCTTTCAGTCCAATTATAAGGAGTATTACTAGTTCTAATAAAAAATGCCACAGTAGCTTCCTTTTCAACATTTACCTTTGCATCTAGCATTCTAGGCATTGAATTAACTCCACCTGTGTCAATAATACGAGAAACAACTCTCCCACCATTTCTACTATATCGTTGTCCATTTCCAACAGCTTCTTGAAAAGTTTGAGGCGAAAAACTATTTCTCACAATCAAATTATCAATTAATCCTGAATACCCTTCTCCAATCAATAATTTTGCTGTTTTTCCTTTCATAGAATAAAAGATTCTGCTTGTTTCTTGATTAGATGGAGTTAAATAACGAACAGAATCAACTTTTCCGTTAATTCTATATTCAAGAAGACCAGTTTCATCATCAAATGTCAATAAATGGTGCGTCCACTTTTCTAATGGTAATTGGCTACTACTCCTCACCTTTACATCTATTCCATTATTGTTATCATCACGCCAAATATTAAAGAATGACCACTCAAGTTTGTCGTCAACAATTGAAACAATAATATTTTGGAACATAAAAACTCTTTTTTCTAATATCTGACTCCACCATTTTAAGATGTTAGATCCTGCTCTTAAATCTTCAGGACAAAGCCAAAACTCAATAGTAAAAGAATTTACCTTTGAATTTCCAAAGAAAAAAGAATCTTTTTTAGGGGATAAAATCATTGAAGGTTGTTTACTATCAGATCTGCACAACAATGCACCAGTTCCATACTTTGCTTTTTCTTTCTTAACATAAGTGACATTAGAGGAAGCTATATCATAAAGTTCGAGATAGTCTTTTGAAACATCTCCATCAAAACTTAAAAATAAATCATAAGACTTATTGGCATTTTCAGGAGAAGCTAACAACTCCAAACTTTTAAAACCATACAAACCTTGCGTATATGTAACATCCTCTATGGAAGATAATTGATTCCAACCTTTCTGTCCACCCAATTCTATGATTGCATCATCTGAAGTAAGTTCCAAAGAGAAACTCAAGAATATAAATAAAATATTTAAAAATTTAATGTTTATCTTAAGCATATGCACATAGAGTATCGGAGAAAACAAAACATGACATTATCATTTATATAAAGTTTTTTATAATAAAAGAACTTCTAAAAAGAAACTTCCATTTATTAGTTAAAAAGTCAATAAAAGATAAGCAGAATTTACTCCGATATTTTCAGGAGTTGCAATACTCTACACCTTAAACTTCCCTACTTCGCCAACCAATCCTTGAATACTCATCT
>CAUUAF010000051.1:0-12325 GCA_963543085.1 uncultured Treponema sp.
TAAAGTGAAGGAGTTGCACTGCTATAAGAAGAAAGTGATGTTGAAACCTTACTTATATACGGCACTACATTAATTTTCATGGTCGGCACATTCACATCCCCATTATACAAAGCATAGTTGTTAATACCATTAGGAACATTAACATTAGTCCAAAGAGCCATCCCTCCTTTCATTTCTGAAACACTTACAAAATAGACTTTTTCATCTTTATCTGTTAGTGCTACAACATCATACTTATTAGCAACATCACCACCGCTAAGCTGAATAGCCCTATCATTGTCTGAGGCACGTACCCCCTGCTTTATGCTAGGTCTTTCAAAGTTTGTTCCATTGAGTTTATCTTTGGCATCTACAACTTCTATTTTTATTTCAACATTCTCGGCACAAAGAGTCTCGTTACTATCCCAAACATATTCCCACTCAACATAATGCCCTGTGTTAGTAAAATTATTTTTCTTTATATCTAAATCCCCTGTCCAACCACTACTTCCACTATAATTACTGGTTTTAGTTTCTGAGCTTTTTACACGGCTTCCACCAGACGACTTACTGTCTTTTGGCAATGTTAATTTTATTGTTTTTAGTCTCTTATTATCGTAGCAGAAACCACGCAAAATAACCTTTCCAGAAACACTAGAAACCTCATGTGTCTCAAACTTTCCAATTTCAATATGTCCTTTAGGTTCTTTTCCTTCATAATACACACTAGAAAGCTTTTGTTCTTCAGCACTTTCAAGCTTATCCTTATCACTATTATAGAAGAATGGGAAAATAGCACCTCTTGGCTTTACAGAATCCCCTATTTCAACTTTGGTAGTAACCTTCATTCCTGCATACCATAATTTGCCTATAGACTCATCAGTAATTTTTAAGATGAAGTTAGTGTTTCCATCATCTGCTTCAGTGAGAACATTATGCAAATCCAACTTCAAAGTTCGAACAGTGGTAGAAGTGGAATTAGATGTTGTTGCAACAACTGAACCTAAGGCAATATCATCAATATCTTTAGTATTAAAAGTAGCTATCTCTTCATTCTTAATCCTGTAAAGTTTTGCCTCAATCTCTCCTTTTCCACCAGTACAGTTTATTTCTAAATGTGAGTGTTCCTTATTTTTATAAGTGAAAACATTAGAAACATCAATCTTACCTCTAAAATCCTTATCATCATTAGGTCTCCAACCATTTTCATTAACTACATTAGGATTTTTTTCCAAACAATTATAAATTTCATCACCCTCACAATGACCATTTCCACTCAAATCAGTTGAAAAAATGACATTTGTTATCTCAATAGGGCTGTTTTTTACTCGCACACCACTTACAACCTGAGTAACTTCATTTCCAGCTTCATCAATTGCAGTTACAGTAAGCGTTCCTACTCCATTATCAAGTGTCTCAGTGTTAAGCTCCCCATAAAAAGAAACCATGTTTCCTGCTTCCTTAATCAACTTATTAATAGATGTAGTAGCATAGCTATTAATAACAACTTCTCTTAATACGTTATTAACTTCCAACTTTATATGAACCTCTTTAATTCCACTACCAAGGTCTTCTGCAACTCCCTTAATTGGACACGCATTTCCCTGAAGAATCTTTGGATTTTTCACTATAGAATATTGGAAATCACCAGTGAGATCTGTTGCATTTTGCAGGGTAATTCTTTTTTTATCAGCAGCAACCTCATCAATCTCATATCTCTTTCCATTTACTAACACAGAGTAAGAAGATTTATCATTTTCTAATTCCACCGAAGATGTAAATTTGCCACTAAAGAAACTTGCATTGCTAACTTTATTATTTCCCAATGCACTAGCTCCAACAATGCAAGAAGGTGCTGAGTTATCATATTTTAAGAGAATTTTTTGACTAACATCTCTTGCATCAGAATTTCTTGCATCAGTAGCTTTAATATCAAATTCAATATATCCATATTTTGCATCATAATGAGTAGTTTTTATTGGAATTTCAAAGTCGTAATTATTACCATTCCTTGTAAACCAATCTGAATTACCCGATTGGTCAAGAATCTGTATTCCATTTCCAACAATTCCAGTTTTAGCCTCCACGCTACCTAGTTTTATACCTGAATCATGAGAAACAGAACCTTTAATTTTATAATTATTTCCTTTAATCCACTTAGCATTAGCTACATAAGCCTCATCATAGCCATCACCTATAAGCTTAACATTTTCAAATTTTGCAACATCAGTACTAATAGTAAACTTTCTAGTAAGTGTCCATTCTCCAGTTTTACTACCTTCAGAACCTGTTCCAGACTTACCTCGCAATCTAAAATAAACATCCTTACTGTTCTCACCAGTCTCCAATAAATCAGAAACATTAAAAGTTTGTGTCCAATAAATAATATTTGAAGAAAGATTGAGTTTTTCACCACCGTTCTTTCCATAATCCTTACCATTAATCTCAAATTGAGAGCCATCAAAGTTTGATGTTTTACTCAATTGCAAATGAATCTCATTCACATGTTTACCACTATTTGGATTTGCAACCCTTGCAGTACCACTCAAAACAACAGTACCACCTAAAATACTTCCATTGTTAGGAGATAAGATTTCTACAAATGGTGTATCTCCAGCAGGGTCAAATTTAATATTATAAGCCTCTGAAGTTACTTCATTACCAGCTTTGTCCAAAGCTTTAATTTTAACTGGCACAGTCCAAAATTCAGATTCCCCTGTATGTTTTTGAGCCCCATACTCTGGTTTACCTGCATATTTTTCAATACTTGGAATCTTAATTGTCCAAGTAGCCGAAGTGTTTTCTATACTACTTAAAAGGACAGCTTCGTCTTTATGTTCTCTAACAAAACCTGAAGAACCAATACTATAAGCAATAGAATCTACTTCAACACCAGAAACAGAAGCCCCTGTCTCAACTGGCTCATCAGTAATCTTACCCATAACAGAAACTTCTCCAAAATAAACAGTGTCTATTGGAGATACGAGTTCCACTGTAGGAGCTTTAAAGTCCACAATACAAGTACTTTGCCATGTGCTAACAAAGCCAGAATTATCCATAATTTCTACTTTTAGTAAGACACTTCCTTGTGTTATGTCTGAAATATCCACATTATTAAAATCTATAACATCAAATTTACCTTCCTTAGCTGTAGAAAGGTGTTCACTTCCACTTGGTAATGATTTTTTAGTAACTCCTCCTAATATGAGTTTTGCACTCTTAATCCCGGAAGCGTCATAAGCCAAAATTCTAAAAGAAATGTTTTTATTACTTTCACTTCCTAAAACAGTGTTTGTAGTAATAGACGTTCCAATGTCTGAATAGTTCTCAGCCGAACTACCAGGAACAGGGAAAATTGGATTAAAAGAAAAAGTTACGCCCTTACTACTAATTTCAGGTTGAGTATTATCATAATTAAATCTTATGTTTTCATCTTTGAAAGAATTATCATCATCACTACCTTTCACTCTAACTCTGCTAAAAGTATCAGCATTCCCAACAGTAAATGTAGTTCCTGCAGAATCAACAACCTTAAATTCAAGTTTAACCGATCCTTCTGCTACTTCATCTGGTAATTGGTATACCCATGTCCAAAAACCTGTTTCTGAACCTTGCTTAGTAACATCTCTAAAACTTCCATCGTTAAGTTTAATTTGAACACTTTCAATGCCATCATCATCCTTAATATCACCTGTTAACCTTTTTGAATTAACAAGAGAAGCATTGCTTATTTTATCAAAGCTAGAAATAGTAACAACTGGTATGTCAGTTTCTTGCTTTATATTCACATTTAGAAGAGAAGGATTACTCTCATTTCCTGCACTATCTATAGCAATCGCTTTAATTTTTAAAATCGTGCCATTGGCATACTGCGTGGTATCAAAAGAAAAACTAAAGTCTGCCTTTTTGTTTCCTGCAAAACTCCAGTCCCCAAGTTTATTAAAACCTTTCAAATCTGCACCACTTTCATCCTTAATTTTAACATCCTTAATTTCACGATCATCACTTACAGTACCCGTAACAACAGCAACCTTATTAGCGTATTTTACGGAAGAAATCTCAACCATCGGAGTAAATTGTTTCAAAGAAATCTCAGGCAAAGTACCATCAACTTCAACTTTTATTCGCTTAACGCTAGAAACATTCCCAGCCTTATCCTTTGCCCAAAAGTAATACTCAGAAACAGGTGGTGTCGAGGTTATATCAGCCTTATAGTTATTGCCAACCTTATTCATAGGAATAGCATTTTCAAAGGTTGAATTAGAATCTTCACTATAACGCACTTCCTTTATTCCAGAAGCGTTATCATTTGCAGAAACCACAACCTCACCCAATGGTGAATGAGCATCTAGCAATTTCTCGCCTGTAGAAGGAGTTATAAAATCTAAAGTAGGAGAAACAGTGTCAACTTTAATTACACACACTTTCTCTTCACTTTCATTTTTCACTTCATCTTCAGCAAAAAAGCTAAGTTTATTCTCACCTTCATTCAACTCCACATAACCATCCCAAGAGTCTTTTCCGCTTAGAGCCGTCTTGTACACATCATTCAGCTTATATTTTACAACCTTAACTCCAATTCCAGTTCCGTCAGTTGCAGTTCCTTCCACCTTATACGTTCTCGTATTAATCCATTCAGGGAAAAGAGTGGTAACATTTAATGTAGGCGAAGTTGAATCAAAAACTATTTCTTTTTCAATCACTTTTGAAGATTTTTCTGCAACGTCCTTGCATTCAATTCTTAATATATAAACTCCATCTCCCTTTGTGAAATTACTAGCCTTCAACTCTACATTTTCTGTGTGAGAAGTTTTATTTGCTGGAATATTCTTCTCATCTTTCCAACTTTCATCATTTCCTGATTTCTTTATCAAAGTCGCAACAAAAGATTTCAACTCATTGCTATCTTCCATTTTTACTGACACAGTAGTTGGAGAAGATTTAGGTCCGATTCTCTCTGGCACATTACCTTGCAACTCAATAGTAGGATCTGCCTTATCATAATACAAAGGTGGCAATGAAATCTCTAAAGGATTTCCTAGCTTATCTTCTGACCTAAACTTTAAGGTATAACTACCTTCCTTAACATCTGCTGTAGGAATTTTGCATGTGTAAGAGGCATCGTTCAAGGTCATTTGAACAACTTTACCTGTTTTATATTCACACTCAATTTTTTTTATGCCTGAAGCTTCATCATAGCAACTTATTTTTATGTCACTAGAAGCATCAAAAACAGTAGCTCCAAGCAACGGATATATAGGTGTAATAGATGGAGCTTTATTATCAACAATCACAACAAATTTCTTTGTAGCTGTGCCAGAACTAAGATTAAACACATACCTACCATCATCAGTTCCAGCAGAATTTGGTTTGAATATGAGTTCATAATTCTGTGCTGCTGTGGATGAAGTTCCACTTTTAAGCCCTTTAATCTTTCCTTCATCAACACTTAAGCCTGCTAAAAGGTTTGGAAACAATTGTGATAGCCTCGTTTTTTCCACTGGAGTGTTATCTTTTTCAACTATAAGCTCCAAATTTAAAGGAGAACTTCCTGTAGTATTTGTTCCGCTTGCACTTAGTTTAACATCACCACGAGCTTCTCTAGTTGTTGCATCTTTAGAATGAGAAAAAGTTGGATCAGTTGTTGTAGCATCCAATACTAAAACTAGAGAAGCATTTTCAATAGAAATTTCGCAGTTCCATGAAGTTTCATTTCCAAACTTATCAACCAAAGTGAATTTTAAAGGAGTCTTTCCTAATCCCAAATTCAATAAGCCATCTATTAAGTATTTTCCATTATTGTCAGGAACAGCAACAAATGTCTTAGGGAAAGCTTCATTAGGGCTAGCCGTAGGTGTTCCATTAAGAGCAACCTTTAGTTCTTTAACCCCACTACCAGAATCAGAAACATTAGCTGTTAATGCAACTACAGACGAACCTATAATTACCTTACCTGTTTCTGCAAAGTTATTCGTATTATTTGCCCTAAAATCTGTTATTCCAAGTCTAACATTATCAAATATAGGAGGTGTTTTATCTGCCAAGACCTTTATCTTCAAGATAGTCTCACGTCCAACAACATCCACAACCTTCAATATAAAAGTTCTTTCCTTATTTTCTTCTTTTAAGTTAATTTGTGTGTTAAAACTATATGTATTATCTTGACCTGTAACAGGAGACGTAGCAACTTCTTGGTATGTACTAGGATTGCTATCATCAAATTCGCCATCCACACCTACTTTAAGGCTTGCAATTCCATTACTCTCTTCAATTTTTCCAGATAAACTAATTGCTTCTATGTTTGCAAAATTCTTAATTTCAATGCGTTTACCTTCTTTTAGAGCTTCACCTTGCACGCCATTTACTTCCACAAAAGAAGGAGCTTTTAAGTCATATTTTATAGTGATAGTTTTTTCAGCTTCGTTGCCTACCTTGTCTTTAACAGTAAAATGGAATTTATGAATACCCTCTTTTGGTGCTGGTGTAATATCAGCAAGCTCCCATTCTGCAGTCTCAGCATTTTTTTCTATAACATCAATAGGTTTTCTAGTTCCATTGTTTGTATATTCAACTTTTAAATCAGAAGTATCAACACCAGAACCTACATCATATAATCTTCCGTTAATTTTTGCTGGAAAAGTTGTCAAGAATTCATCAAAAGGTTTTATATCCACCTCTGGAGCTTTATCATCACACCAAATCGAATATTTTTTTGAAGTTATTTGAGCTGTTGCGTCAGTAACTTCAACAATAAGAGTATGAATTTCCCCTCTTTCAAATTTTGATTTATCAATTGTAAATCTATTTGGCACATTAATTTCAACAGGAGTTTTTTCATCATTTGCTTTCACAGTATTATTAAAATCTAGTTTATAAGAAACTTTGACAGGTTCATTTTCAGAACTTGCAATAAATTCAAATATTACATCTTCATTATATTTAACAAAGGCTCTATCTGAAAGCTCGTTGGTACCCTTGCCATAATCTCCAATTTTAATAACTTTAACATCGCTAAGACGTCCAGTACCAACAACTTTAAGACCATAACAATAAGTTACATTTGCACCTGCAACACTATTAGTTTTTATGCTTGTAGGATCAAGCGTAACAGGGTTATCTTCTTTATCAAATCCTTTAATCAATACCACATAGGAAGATCCCACTGTAAGTGCATCTCCAACAGGAACTGTTGCCATATATGAGGAGCCAACCCTTTTAATATTTACTCCCTCAATCTCTTTAACCCCTTCTATAGTTTTAAAGCCTTCTACATAAGATGGAGTTAGAATGCGATGATTCTCTTTATAATATTTCACGAAAGAAGAAAGTTCGCAATAATAAAATTCAAACTCTTTAGCCTCTTTTAAGGGAGACTCGTCTAAGTTTGGTGACACTTTTATAGTAAGACTCCCCCCTTTTGCTCTTGTGCATTCATTATAAACATCAGCATGAGATGTAGCATTAAAGTCAATTTTGCAAGGATCAAAACCCAAAACCTCATACGTTGGATTTTTAAATGGATTAAGCCCTAAAAGCCCCATCAAAGCTCTATTATCATCTGTTAGCGTCCCTTGTGTGTCACTAGGACAAGAAATCTTAAATCTTTTTGTTGAATCTCCGAATTTCCCTGTTTTTAATGCATCAATAATATATTTTGCTTCAGTTTTCTTTTCTGCATCCTCTATTCCCTTATCATTAAGATAAAAGGTGCCTTTTAACATATCATAAACATCTTGCACCTTGTATTTGGGGAATATTAATTGCTTATTTACATCTTTTTGGTCTTCTATATTGTATAAGACGTCATAAAGATAGTAGTCATTACAAATATTACCTTTCTCTGCTTCTCCATTAGAGTTAGGAGAATCATACTCTTTAGCATTATCATATATCTTAATAGCACACGGAAATGTTTTTAATCCAGCGTCAGCCTCATCTCCATAAAGCTTCCTATATATTCCCTTTTCTGCTTTAGTTGAAGAAAAAAAGCCATCAACCTTAATGTTTATAGATGTGCTAACATTTTTGATTGTCTCACTTTCCCAATTTTTACCATATGCAAAGAGCTCTAAACTAGAAAGTCCACTATCATCTGCAGCAGAACCTTTTATAATTAAGTCAGCTCCATAGTTATCTGAAGTTTCATTCTCTTTGTTGCTTGTTGCAAAGGAAGATGGACGCTGCAAAAACAAAACAGGTGGAGTATTGTCTATTATCAATACTGATGTTGACTCCCCCTCTTTTCCATCTTTATCATAAGATAAAATCTTAACGTTATACTTACCATCTTTTAATGGAAAGCTTCCATCAGCATTGGGGCTATTCACCACAACGCTCCATTGCCAAGCATCACCAGATTTTTCAACATTACAAGGCAATTCCAAAGCTCCTTCCCAAGCCCTATCAACGGACTTTAACACAACCTTAACCTTATCTACAGCATTATCATCACTAGCTACACCTTTTAGTGTGAACGAGTTTCTTATTGTTGGCAAACTTTCAACAGGAAAAGTAAGTTGACATGTAGGAGGAGTAATATCTATATGCCCTCCTAAACCAACATTGCTTTTACATGTGTTAGAAAAAATAGCTAGTAAAAATATAAACAACACAACCCATTTTCGATTCAATTTCATAAATATCTCCTAGATGTTAAGCAAGGTTCCCTTAAATGCTAACCTAAAATCGGCTAACACCTCCCTTAATCCTAGCATTCATTCCAAAAAGCTTTAAGTTTTAGTATAAAAAGCAGTAGCTTCCATATATACCTTTTCGGCATATTACAATTTAAACTACTACTACAAAATTGTCAAATACATTAAATTGATTAAAGTTTCAAGATTTTTAAGCTTTATCATTAAATGAATAGATAAATTTCATAAAAAAATGTATCAGTAAACTTTGAAAACAAAAAAAATAAGGCTTCATTTTGACCCAAAGAGCAAAACAAAGCCTTAAAAACTAAATCTATTTCAAATATAGTAATTTAGATATCTATTTGACTACTATTCCAGCATAATTTTTTCAACTTCTAATGGTTGAACATATTTTCCATCCTTATAAGCTCTCATATTGCCACCAGAAATCTCATCAATTAGCACGAGGCTACCATCTTTCAATCTACCAAATTCAAACTTGATGTCATAAAGAGAAAGTCCTTTTTTTGCCAATTCATCTTTAACAACAAATGCAATCTTTTTTGTTTGCTTAACAACTTCTTCATATTCTTCTGCTTTCATAATACCAAGCATTGAAAGAGCGTCTTTTGTGATTGGAGGGTCTTCCCTGTCATCATCTTTGAGAGTAAACTCAACAAAAGCATCTAAATCCATTCCCTCTTTTGCATATTTTCCATAGCGACGTAAAAAAGAGCCCACAGCTTTAAATCGGCATATCACTTCTAATCCTTCTCCAAAAGGCTTTGCTGGAAAAACTTCACATGTGCCATGTTCAAGAGAAGCACTAACAAAGTGCGTTGGGATTCCCATAGCGTTGAGCTTTTCATAAAAGAACTTTGTCAAAGAAAGTGCTGCGTGCCCAGAACCTTGAATCTTTAAGCCAGTATGGTTTGCACCAGGATCAAAAACACCATCACGAGCAGTAACGTCGTCTTTAAACTTTAAGCAATAGTTTCCATTTTCAAGTTTGAACACATCTTTTGTTTTGCCTTTGTAAACTAATTCCATAATTTCCCAAGCCTCCTCATCTTGCTAAAGCACAAGAAACTTACACATAAGAGTAAAAAATACAAATAATATTGAATTAAATAAAGGATTCATCAAAATGATTTCTTTTATAGAAGAGAAACATGGGCACTGACGGGATCGAACCGCCGACATTCTGGGTGTAAACCAGACGCTCGTACCAGCTGAGCTAAGTGCCCTCACGAACTGGAGGTAGTTTACTAAAACATATAAATAATGTCAATAGTGGATTTAATAAGCAACAGGTTTTCCACATTATAATGCAGAAAACCCTCTGCTCATACCAAAAATTATAGCTTTTCAATAAGAAAAATGATACAGTATTGACTGTGAAAAAAAGACTATCTTTACACTTCAACATAAATAATTGCTTTGTTTTCTCCTATAGGCTTATATCTACGAGCTTTCTACAAATCAACACAAACCAAAAGCGTACATTAAGAAATGTTAGCATAGTACATTAGCTAATGTTACAGTTGTACATTAGCTAATGTACTGACCCCAAACCGCTCGATTTGGGGATAGCAAATCGAGCGATTTCGACATCGCAACTCGATCGGTTTGCATATGCTAACTCGAACGACTTGCATATAAAAGATTGTTAGACTCCGCCAGCTTAAATATTGCATGTTGCGGTTGTGAATATGACCGCTCTCCAATAGATTTCCCCATCAATCGCTGGGGTAAGAATTTTTCATTATAAGTATTACTAAAGTGAGAAAAATAACATTACAAGAATCATTTGAAAGCATTAAGGATAAAATAATTAAAAGTTTTTGAATTTAGATATTTTTTGAGTTTACTGATGAATGTATTCCAAACCCTCACCCATCAGTAAACAAAAAACAAAATTGTGTTAAAAGAATTATGCATTCTTTGTAATAAAGAAGCCATGTAACAAACTATGGTCTATCACGCACATTATTTTATTAGTTTTTCTTATCTTCTAAGACGAACAGCTTCAATATCATTGGTAAAAAGCTCTCTTAAATCATTGAGCTTTAGAGCCATCAATGCCATGCGATCAATTCCAATTCCCCAAGCAAGCACAGGCACGTCAATTCCCATAGCTTTAGTAACTTCAGGTCGCATAATGCCCGAGCCCCCTAGCTCAAACCAACCAATAACAGGATGTTTAATATGCACTTCAATTGAAGGTTCTGTAAATGGAAAGTAGCCTGGCACGTATTTAACTTCGGTAGCTCCAGCAATCTCAACAGCAAATATTTTTAAGATTCCAAGCAGCGTCTTCAAGTTTACATCTTTACCTAATACAATTCCCTCAGTTTGATAAAAATCAGATAAGTGCGTAGCATCAACTTTATCAGAGCGAAAACACCTAGCAATACCAAAATACTTTCCAGGCACTTTTGCATTTCGTAATTGTTTTGCAGACAGCACTGTTCCTTGACTTCGCAAAATTAGGCGACGAGTAAAATCCTTGTCAAATTCATAATTCCAACCACGGCTTCCTGTTTCTCCACCATCTTTATGTATTTGAGCCACTCTAGTTAAGTATGGCTCTTCAATTGAACTTGCATAACTTGGGTTCTTTATGTAATAGACATCATGAATATCCCTTGCAGCATGAAACTGTGGCATAAACAAAGCATCAGAATTCCAAAAATCTGTTTCTACAAGAGGACCATCAAACTCTTCAAAGCCCATCCCTACAAGCTTATCTTTCACACTCTCCAAAAAATCTACATAAGGGTTGGTTCTACCCAATATCATTCTAGCAGGAGGAAGGTTGATATTGTATGCTCTAAATGTCTTACCTTTCCAATCTCCACTTTTCAACATTTCAGGAGTGAGTTGCCCAACTTCTTCACCCGTAATCCCTGCATTTTCCAAAGCTTCACACACTTCACTTGCAAGTGGAGTAAACTCATAAAGGATCTCATCACGTTCAACTATCTTGAAAGGAACATCACTTGAACCTCTCTTTTTAGAAATTAAAGCAATCACCTCTTTTTCTTCTGCCGTTAACTCCTCTTCTTTCAAAATATGATCTTCATTTTTAAGCACTTTAGTCAATAAATTCGTAATAGTTTCTAGCTTTTTTGATTCCACATTCCCTATAAAGACGACATTTTTTTCTTCGTCCATCTTAACTGCCCCTTCTTTAGAGAGAAAGCTAAAAGCAGCCCCAGCTTCTTTAAAGGTAACTCCTAGTGCAGTAGTTATATCTGGTAGTTTTATTTTCTTTTGTTTTTCGAGAAAAGCAATGAGCCTTGCCTCAGGAGTTCCATTCTTTGCATAAGAAGCTCCCAAATCAGTAAGCTCATAAAAAACATGTTTTATTCTATTCGTTTCTTTAACAAGATTTTTCATATTAAGCCACGAAAAAGCCTGATTCGCATGCCCTTCTTTAAACTTTAAGTGTTCTATTAGAAGAGAAGATGAAAGCTTTGCGTGTTCTTTTAAGTTTGTCAAAACTTTAATTTCTAAAGGATGAAGATTTTTTAACATTGAAATAACGTCCATCAAAGAAGCTCCTTAGTATTAAGCAAATGCGTACATAATAGAAGAGTATTATTTTTGTTTCAAGATGTTATATTTTGAAAAAGGAGAATATACATCAATGTTTAAGTATTGATATTTTGACAAAGTTAATGTCTAATTGATTTTCAGATTATAGA
>CAUUAF010000052.1:0-11924 GCA_963543085.1 uncultured Treponema sp.
TATATGGCTGTTAATTCAAGTCAGATGATATATGCTCATTTTAAGTATGTTACGGGTGTTCCTGCAGGTGAAGGTCAGAGAGGAGCTAGTATAGATAAGCTTAGTATATTAAACTCTCTTATTGATAGACTTGTAACAGCTAAGCAAACTTCAATGGCTGAAGCGAAAGCAACAAAAGAAGTTCTAAAACAAGAAGATGTGAGTGAAGCACAGATTGATAGGCTTGTTCAGTATTATTTATCAGAAATTAAACGCTTTAGTAGTATAAAAGCGAATTTTGGTTATGGTTTGTTAGGACAGGCAGATCCAGTTATAAACTTGACAGCATAAACTTCTAAAACTATACTTAAGCCCTGTATGAGGGCTCTATCTTTTAGATTGAAGATTGGTATTTTAGTTGTATTTATTTTTTGCTTTAGCGTTGCAGGATTTGCAGAAAATCTTCAAGTTATAAAGACTAAATACTTTGATATTATTTATTCACCTTCGTCTAAGGTAAGTGCTACTCTTATTTCTGAGTATGCAGATTCTTACGCAGAGGAGATTGCATCTCGTTTAAGCAAGAAAATTCCGCATAGGTATCCTGTTTATATCTCTTCTAAATCTGAAGTGTTGAATGGATATTATACACTTTTCCCATATCAAAGAATTGTTATTTATGATGCACTTGCAGGTGACGGAGAGTTGGGGAATTCATATGATTCAATTCTAAATGTTTTTTATCATGAGCTAACACATGCGATATCTTTATGGTATTACTTACCTATCCTTTCACTCTCTTTTGACGAAGGAGTTGCAGTTTTATTTGAAAGTAGGAAGGATCAAGGAAGGTTAAATGATCCTTTAATAATGCATCATTTAATGCAAAATAAGATTGACAAAACAATTCCAACATGGCGAGAGGCTTCAGGTCATCGTGATGTATATCCAGGGGCTTTTTGGGCTTATATATACGGAGCTTCTTTTCTTTCATATCTAGAAAATATTTATGGTAAGACAGAATATATCAAATTTTTCCATAACAATTTTTTTGTTTTTCCTAAAGCTAAAAGTCAACATATTTTTAAAAAATCGTTAGAAGAACTATGGAAAGATTTTACAGATTCTATTAGCTATCCAGAAAATGCTCTTAAGCCTGAAGTGTTTACCAAAGAAAAAATGAGTAATAGTGTTATAGCTCAAAAAGAAGGTGGTTTTGCTTGTTATAATGCTAGCAAAAGAATAGTGTATTTTTATGATGTAACTGGAAAAAGACAAAAGCTGTTCAATGCCTCTTCTCTTATAACTGATTTGAATTTTTCGCCTGATGGTTCTCTTTTGCTTGTTACTGATATTAAAGATGATTGGGGGAGAATTAAACAGAGGCTTTCGATCTATGATATGAATGAACGAAGATTTTTGGATAAGCAAAAATTTTCAATTCGTTATGCGAGCTTTGTAGGAGAGAAAAAGATTTGTGCAGTTAAGGTTGAAGGTCAAAGTTCAACCCTTGTTCTTTTAGATTTTGATCTAAATGAAGAAGAATCATTGCTTAATTTTGGACCTGGTTTTGCTTATTCACATGCTTATAATCCTGTTTATGTTTCAGATGATAATGTTGCTTTTATCGCAGCAAATGGGCTCAATCGAGATATACTATTATTAAACACAAAAACAAAAGAAATCAGAAAATTAGAAGGGCTAGAAGGGTTGCCTGCTATTAGATACTTAAAATCCAGTGTTATTGGGGATGAAGTATTTTTAAGTTTTTCGTGGTGTGATGAGGGCAACCTTTACCGAATGGCATTGTATGATGTGAAAAATAATAGACTAAAAGTATTGGAAGAAGATATTTCAGCAGGAGTGTTTCAGCCTATAGTGTTTGAAAAACAAGAAGACATATTGAAAATTGCATATATTGGAATACATGGAAAGTATAGTAGCTTATATCAACTTTCAAGTAGTATTCTTAAAGAAAAAATTATTAGTTTGAATATTTTTGATATAGAAAAAAAGGAGGCAATTAGTAAAGCTCCAAATTTTGAAATAACTACTACAGCACAAAAATATAATTATTTTTCTTGGATATGGAAGGTTTTACCACTGCCTTATTTACGCCCTTCTTCTGATTGGAAAAATATAGGGCAATGGGGCTTTGGAGCCTA
This sequence comes from uncultured Treponema sp., assembly GCA_963543085.1. Taxonomy (GTDB): domain Bacteria; phylum Spirochaetota; class Spirochaetia; order Treponematales; family Treponemataceae; genus Treponema_B. The sequence goes on from CAUUAF010000052.1 coordinate 2,145, forward strand.
TCTTTATGGAAAAGATCCTACAGAATTTATTACCTTTGATGTAACACCTATATTTTATGCAAAGCCATTTTTTATGGATGTTGAATTGAATACATATTTGGATTTTACATCTTTTAAGTTAGGTTTTTCTATTCATGACAAAAATATTGGATTTGTTGGACGTAATACTGGTTTTTCGATGACTGCTGAAACAGGTTTTTCGTTAAATCAAATAAATAAAAGATTCAGATTTGGGTCTGCAGTTGGCGTTTCAGGTTCTGTTAAATTTCCATCTGATTACTTAGCATATAAAACTTTGTATTCTCATAAACATACTGATACATTCCTTAATTATTCTTTATATGGTAGTTATTCACAATTTGATAAATGTTATAGAATTGGTTCTCCTTTTTTTGCAATAGATGAAAGAGGTTTTTCTACTACACTTAAAACAGATTATTTTTTTAATATGAATTTAAAGAATAGTATGTTTATTTTGCAAGGAATGGGAAGCTTTGCTATTCCTGTTGTTCCTGTAAAGATGAAGATAGCGGGTTATTATGGTTATAACACATATTATAATCCATTTCGTGGAACATTTGCGTTTTTAGGAAATAGAAGTTTTATCTCTGCATTATCATATTTGCCTGCAATGGAAGAATATCAAAATATTAATAAGAATATTACTGTAAGCAAAAATAATCTAGGTATGTCTTTTGATATTTCTGTTAGAATTTTTAGCTATGAAATACAGCAAGGAAGTAATTTATTTTTGATATATTTTAATCGTATCAATTTTGAAGTTGGTTATCGTTCTGTTTTGAATATTGCATTAAATATAGATGGAAAAAGTATTGCAACATATTTTCATTCATTTTATGGAGATGTCTATTTGGATATTAGTGGAATGGCTAAACTTGGGCTAAGATATAGTCATCCAATTGAAAATAATTCAGGGTTGGGTAAATTTTCTATGCTCTTAAAAGCTGATATATCATTTTAAGGTGGACTTAAAATAGTGAGATATTTTTATTGAGTGTTAGCATAAATAACTGTCTTGACAATATAATAATATTAGATATATCATTAACAACATATTTTTTTAAAGCTATGTGTACCTTTGTGTACAAAGGAGTTTTGTGGCTGATGTAAAGAGCTTGCGGATTAATGATCAAATCCGTGTTAAAGAAGTTAGGTTGAGTGATGAGGAAGGGAATCAACTTGGTATTTTCCCAATAAATGAAGCTCTAAAAAAGGCAACTGATTTGGGGCTGGATTTGGTGGAGATTGTGCCTCAAGCAAAACCACCTGTGTGTAAAATAGTAGATTATGGTAAATATCGCTTCCAAATGGAAAAGAAACTTCGAGATTCTAAAAAAAATCAGAAGCAGCAATTGTTAAAAGAAGTTAAAATGCAACCGAAAATTGCAGTGCATGATTTAGATGTGAAGGCAAAAGCTGTGAAAGGCTTTTTGGAAGGCGGAGATAAGGTAAAGGTTTCCATAAGATTTAGGGGACGAGAGTTAGCACACACAGAACTTGGTTTTGATGTTATGCAGGCTGTTTTAGATCGCCTTAAAACTGAAGATTCAGAAGAGTTGTATGTGGTAGAGAAGAAACCACTGATGGAGGGGCGAAATATGTCAATGACGCTGGCTCCAAAAGCTAAAAAATGATTTTCTATAACTGGAGGGAAAATATATGCCTAAGATGAAAAGCAAGAGGGCCGCTGGGAAACGTTTTTCGTTTACAGGTGGAGGAAAAGTCAAATATAAGAAGATGAATGCAGGTCATATTCTTACCAAAAAAGCAACTAAAAGGAAGAGAGAATTAAGGAAGACTGGAATTCTTTCTAATGCGGATAGTGCTGTTGTAAAGAAGAAGTTATTGCCATACAATTAAAGCAATTAGGAGAAGTGTAAGATGTCAAGGTCAAGAAGTACTGATAGAAGAATAACAAGACGTAGAAAGATATTAAAGCTAGCTAAAGGTTTTAGAGGAAGAAGAGGAACAAATTTTAAGGCTGCAAGAGATGCTGTTAGAAAGTCTTTGGTTCATAGCTATGAAGGCAGAAAAGATAAAAAAGGTGATATGCGAAGTATTTGGATTACTCGCATAAATGCAGCAGTTAGGGCAGAGGGTTTGTCTTATTCTAAATTCATAAACGGAGTAACTAAGGCAGGTATTATAATAAACCGTAAAGCTCTATCTAATATGGCTATTGAAGATCCTGTGGCTTTCAAGGCTATAGTGGAACTTTCAAAAAAAGCTATAGGAGAATAGCTTTATGATAACGCTAGAACAAGTTAAGCTTTTAGAGGAAAAAGTTGAGTCTCTTATTGCTGTTGTTAAATCTCTTTATGTGGAACGAGATTCATTGAAGGTGAGTTTAGCACAAAAAGAGGGGCGTATAGTGGAGTTGGAGTCTGCACTTCGCTCTTTTGAGGCTACACAAGCAAAGATTGAAGAAAGTGTAATGAGTACTCTAAATCAATTAGACGTTTTTGAAAATTCAGTAGCTATAGATTCTTCTTCTGTTAGTGATTCATCTGGAATTATTAATTCTGAAGAATTTGCCCTATCAACTACATCAGAGTCAACACAAATGGATGAAAATCATTCAGATGTAATTGCTGAGAAAGAAGAGGATAATGCTTCTATTGAAGATAGAACACATAAGATTGACGATTCTGATAGACAAATGGATATTTTCTAGGTTGTTGAATGCAAAAAAGTCGTTTAAGCGTAAATGTCTTAGGAACTTCTTTTAACTTAGAGGCAGATCAAGAAAGTGATTATGTGCAGTCTATATATGACTATTATTTGTCGGTTTTAGAAAAAGCTAAAGAGACATCAGATGTTGATGATCCTTTAAAGATTGCGATAATTGCAGGTTTACTTTTGAGTGATGAGGTTTTTAAGGCAAGGCTTGAGACTACTGGAAGTGTTACAGACCCAAAGGCTTTTCTTGATATGGAAACAACTACCATGAGAATGATTGAAAAGATTGATGATGTTATACATGATGGTGTATGACAATTTGGGTTGATGCTGATTCCTGCCCTGTGCGAGTTCGCCAGATAATATGCAAGGCTTCTTTGCGACTTTCAGTGCATTTGGTTTTTATTGCTAATAGACTTATTCCTGTTGTAAAACATGACTTAATAGATTTTGTTAAGACAAGTGAAGAAGAGCAATCGGCAGATAATTATATAATTGCTTCTTCAAAAATGGGCGATTTAGTGATAACTAGAGATATACCATTGGCTGCTACCTTGGTTGAGCTTGGTGTTGCCGTGATCAATGATCGAGGTCTTCTTTTCACACCTGATAATGTACGCGAGCGTCTTTCCATACGTGATTTTATGTACGAAATCAGGTCTAATGGTTTGATGACAGATAAGATGGGGGCTTTTAATAAAAAAGATTTGCAAAACTTTTCAAATACTTTTGATAGTGTCTTAACAAAATTACTTAAAGCTGAGTCGTCAAAGAATTCTTAAAAATCTTGTGATTTTTTATCTATTAGTTGGGATTGTTGAAGTTTTGTAGGTGAAGACTTTAGCTTATTGATAATTCTAATTTTTTTTTTCTCCGTTTTTTAAAATAGGTATGTCATTGACATTTGTGATTGTATTGTCATAGAATGCCGATTCACTTTAATCTTTAGAATCGGGGGCATAGCATGAGAAAAGATTATATTAACGATGCTAAATGGCAACAGATTATGGAGTTTTCAAAAGATCTTCAGACTCCATGTGTTGTAATCGACTTAGAAACAATCAAAAAAACATATAAAGACCTAATAAAGAATTTCCCTTATGCGGATGTTTACTATGCAGTTAAAGCTAATCCTAATGAGGAAATCTTAAAAATGCTTTTTGAACTTGGTTCTAGTTTTGATATTGCTTCAATTTATGAATTAGACAAGGTGTTGGCATTAGGGATTTCTCCAGATAGGTTAAGTTATGGGAATACAATTAAAAAGGCGAAAGATATAGCTTATTTCTATGAAAAGGGTGTGCGAATGTTTGCAACGGATAGTAAGGATGATCTAAAAAATATAGCACAATATGCTCCTGGTTCTCGTGTGTATGTGAGGATTTTAGTTGAAAGCACGAGTAGTGCAGACTGGCCTCTTTCACGCAAGTTTGGATGTCATCCTGATATGGCATATGATCTCTGTATTCAAGCAAGGGATACTGGGCTTATTCCTTATGGCATATCATTTCATGTTGGAAGTCAGCAACGAGATATTGGTCAATGGAACGATGCATTGGCAAAAACAAAATACTTAATGGATTCGCTTGAAGAAGAAGAAGAAATTAAGCTTGAAATGATAAACATGGGTGGTGGTTTCCCTGCTGCATATGTAACACCTGCAAACGATTTAACTGATTATGCAGCAGAAATTACTCGCTATTTGGAAGAAGATTTTGGTGATGATCTTCCTCGTGTAATTATTGAGCCAGGACGTTCATTAGTGGGAAATAGTGGAGTGTTAGTTTCTGAAGTTGTATTGATTTCTCGAAAGAATAATACAGCTTTGTATAGATGGGTGTATCTTGACGCAGGAGTTTTTAACGGTCTTATTGAAACCTTGAATGAATCAATAAAATATCCGATTTTAACAGATAAAGATGAAGAATGCAAAAAATATGGCGAAGCCATTGTTGCAGGTCCTACATGTGATAGTATGGATATAATGTATGAAGACTACAGGTGTTCTCTCCCTATAAATCTAAAACAAGGTGATAGGGTATATTTTCTGAGTACTGGTGCATACACTTCAAGTTATGCTTCAGTCGAGTTTAATGGATTTCCCCCAATAAAGACTTATGTTATGGGGCTGGATAAAAAATAATTTTAATATTTACTTTATTCAATTAAGGCGTTTTAAAAATAAGTTTTTAAAATGCCTTTTTTATTTTAAATCATTTCTGCTAATTATATCATTCAAGTTAAATCCTAAAAATATTACCATGTGTATAATATAATACTTATGGGTTATACGCAATGAATACAAAAGATACCCTGCTTGAAGATGAAAAATAGAACAACAAAAGTTTTTTACTATCTTGAAACTTAAAAGATAAATTGATAACCTAAGCCCTCGGTTATGAGTGTATTAGCATTATACAATATAGTTTTGTATACCCCCCCCCCTACGCTACATATTTAGTAGCTCAAGATATCCTATTAATATCCTATTTTTTCTCAAGTCTGTTTTATGCGAATGCAAAGAAATCCTATCAAAAGTATTGTTTATTAAGATTTCTTTAATTTGCTTTTTAAATAATTTTTCAAGGAGAAAAGTTTTATGAAAAAGTCTTATATTGTTTTTTTGTGTGCAATTCTTGCCGCATCAAGCATTCTTTCTTGCAAACAACCTGCAAAAGATGATGAAAAGACTATTGCGATTGAAAGTGTCAAGGTTGAACCTAGTTCCATTACTTTAGAGAAAAATGGAACTAGCACATTAAAGGCAATTATCTTGCCTAGCAATGCTCCGCAAGAAGTGAAATGGGAAAGTGACGCACCTGAAAAGGTGAGCGTTGATAACAATGGAAAAATATTAGCAAAAGATTTTGGTAATGTTAATATTACGGCAACATCATTAAAAGATAGTACGAAGAGTGCGAGTTGTGTTGTAATTGTGAAAAAACCTAGTGTTGCAATTGATGTGGAAGTGCAAACACAAGATGGTTTTGTTGACGTTAGTAAGGTGCTTCCCTCTATAGGCATTCCATATACTGCAACACATGTTGAAATAAACCCTGCGGGAAAGTTTGTTTTAAAAGCAAGTGTGAAAGATTTAATGCTAAAAGACAAAACGATTTTAGGAAAAGTTTCAAAGCCAGAAAACTCATCTCCTGTTACATTAAAACCAATTGCAAACAATAGTTTTGAACTCACTTTTAGCAAAGTGCAATCTTCCACACCTTGCACGCTTCTTTTTTATATGGAAGATGAAGAGGCAAAAAAAGAGGTTGAAATTAATGTTTTACCTGAACCTGAAATAAGTAAAATTGAATGCACCCCTACTGAAATAACTTTAGGAAAAAACTTTACATATCAAATAGGAGCACCAAAACTTTCCTTTGAACCTTCAGTGATTGGAACTCTTGAATCAAGTAATTTTGTGTTAGAGGCAACAAAAAAGATAGACTATCAATCTAATAATATTTCTGTTGCAATAGTCAGTGAGAATGGTGAAGTTCAAACAAAAGAACAAGGAATTGCAACTATTTCAATGAAAACTACTAACGGCAAAGAAGCAACATTAAAAATTACTGTTGAAAATGAAGTGTCACCTGAAAAATTAACTATTTCACAAGAATACATCAACCTCAAAATTGGTCAGACTAAAGATATAACTATTAGCCCAGAACCTAGTAATGGAAGTGTTTCCATTACGGACTGGACTAATACTAATGCAGTAGTTGGAAAGATTGAAAAGAAGAGTAAAAACACCTATAAAGTTACAGCTTTGGGTAGGGGAGAGGCTGTATTTGAAGCTTCTAGCAAATATAATCCAAGTGTGAAGCTAATGCTTCATTTAACAGTTAGTGATAAACTGGTTGAAAGTGTTAAGATTGAACCTCCTCGTATTACATTAGAAAAAGATGAGACTAGAACATTAATGGCTAGTATAATTCCTAGCGAAGCTCCTCAAAAAGTGAGGTGGGAGAGTAACAATTCAGCAATAGTGAGTGTTGATGATGACGGAAAAATAACAGCAAAAGATTTTGGTGTGGCGGTTATTAAAGCAATATCTTTAGCAGATGGAACTAAGACAGGACAATGTGTAGTAAATGTTGCAGCTCTTGCAGGAAGTGTTAAGCTTAATAAAGAATTGTTGGAATTAAAATATAACGAAAGCTTTACACTTGTTGCAACTATTGAACCTTCCACGGCTCCACAAGATGTAACTTGGTCTTGTGATGATGTCTCAATTTTGAATTATACGTCAACAGGTGTTATTACTGCAAAATCTAAAGAAGGTAAGGCAATTATTACTGCAACAAGCACATCGGATGCAAGCAAAAAAGCAACATGTGTCGTTTATGTAGCAGAAGAAAAGGTTGAAAAATTAAAGTTAAGTGAAGACTCTTTTGAGATGGACACAAATGGAGAAAAAAACTTTAGTGTTGAAATTTTACCTTCTGGTGCAACAAATGAAATTGAATATGAAATTGAAACTGAAAATTTGGAATTAAAGAAATTTGAAAAGGTATTATGGGAAAATAAGTATAATTGCACTGTTAAATCAGGCAATTTGGAAGAAACTAAAAAAATTACATTCAGATCCAAAGCTAATCCTGAGCTTAAGGCTATATTAAACATTAAAACAGTAGCTCCAAAAGTTATGAGCGTCATAGTAGAAAATAAAACTATTTCACTGGACACAATGACAGAGAAGATGACAGCAGTTGTTTTGCCTTCAAATGCTGTGCAAACTGTTAAATGGACATGCAAAAATACTGATATTGTTCAAATAGATGAAACTTCAGGACTTCTTACTCCAATTAAGGCAGGAGAGGCAACCATTGTGGCAACTAGCACAGCAGATGAAGAAAAGAAAGGAGAAGCAAAGGTTATTGTGAAAGCTTCTGTTAAGAGCTTTGAAGTTGATATAGATAAACCTTCTGTTTATTTTGGTGGAGAGACTGCTACACTTACAGTAACACCAAATCCGCTTGATGCATTTGGTGATTTTGTTGCAACAAGTGAAAATGAAGATATAGAAATCACTAAAGTTGTAGGAAACGATAATGCTTTCAAAATTAGTGTTAAGAATAAAAAGGCAAAAATAGCTATGGCAACACTTAAAGTGAAGTCAAATGCAGCTTCAACTCTAGCAGAAAAGACAAAAACTATTCAAATCAAAACCATCGTTCCAAAGACTATTTCTATTAAAGGCAATGAGAAGATGTATCTTGACGAGGAATTAGAATTCACTATTTCTGCTACTGAAGAATCTTATGGTATAGAGCCAGATAAATCTGTGAAATGGGAGTATGATGATTCCTATAAAGCTACTAATATTTTGTATTCTTACTATGTTAATGTGAAAGATGACGGAAAAGTAAAATTAAAAAGTAATTATGCTTGGAATGTTGGCAAGTCTTTCAGAATTAAAGCTACATCTTTACTTGATGATAGTGTTGTGGATACTAAAGTGATTACTACATATAAGAATGTTGCTCAAATTACTAGCATTGAATGCAATCATAAAGAATGGACTCATTGCAAGAGCAGTAATAGCACCATATATAATGGCTATAGTGGATTAGTAGTTTCTTTTAGGCTTAAAAACAACGCTGATGTTACTTACAAAAAATTTGTGATAAGCGAGGATAGTGCTCCTTATGGAAAACCTTCTTCTATATACCTCAAAGAAACTATGTATGAAAGCCTGTCATCATATGGTAATTCTGTAAATATTTCTATCAAATCTCACACCATGGGAGAGAAAGTGAAATTCTATGTATGGCCAATAGATCCCAAAACAGAAAAGCCTATTACTACTGGTACAGAAAATACTTTTGAGCTTATTATTTGGGCAGAGCCTGAAGGAATTGAATTTGAGGAAGGAGATTTTGATCTTTATGATCAAACAGATGGAGGAGTTAGTAGTGGTACTTTGAATTATGGCTCTAATAATCGTTATTTTTATGCAAGAATTACACCTGAATATGCAAAGCAAGATTTTCTTACCTATACAACAGAACAGCTTACGGCAAATATGTGTATAATGAATGATAGGAAAGCAGAAACACAGGATAAACCTGGGTGGATTAAATATATATTTGACATAAATCCTAAGAATCAGATTGGGGGAGACGAAAGAGCAAAATTTAATTTTGCAGTGAAAGTTAATGGTCAATCTCCCGATCCTGCTATTTCAAAATATTTAAGGATCGTTTCAAACTAATTTCTTTCTAACCTTATTATTTTAGGTAGTAATTATTAAATGCCTATTGCTTAAATAGGTTATGGAGAGGTGTAAAAAGTTGGCCGTATTATTTGAAGATTATCCAACTTTTGCACCTTGCCAGATTACTATTGAATGAATAAGGCTTTTATGTAATAGTATGCTCATGAAAACAGATATTCAAATAGCTAGGGAAGCGAAGCTAGACAATATCGCTTCAATTGCAAAAAATGTTGGTATTGATGGGGAAAAACTTATTCCCTATGGAAAGTATATAGCTAAATTGCCTTATACTTGCATAGATGAGGAGAAGGTAAAAAAATCTAATCTAATCCTCGTTACTGCTATAACACCAACAAAGGCTGGCATTGGCAAGACAACAGTTTCAATTGGTCTTGCTCTTGGAATGAATAAGCGTGGCAAAAAGACTGCTGTAGCATTGCGAGAGCCTTCTTTAGGTCCTTGTTTTGGTATGAAAGGTGGTGCTGCTGGTGGTGGTTATGCTCAAGTACTTCCTATGGAAGATATCAATTTGCATTTTACGGGTGACTTCCATGCAATCACATCTGCTCATAATATGATTTCTGCATTATTTGATAACTATATTTTTAGAAATCAAGGAACACCAAAAGCTATCAAAAAAGTTTTATGGAAGCGTGTTTTGGATGTTAATGATAGAAACTTGAGGCAAGTGGTTACAGGGCTTGGAGATGGCAACGGCGTTGTGATGGAATCAGGTTTTGACATAACTCCAGCTAGTGAGATTATGGCGGTTTTTTGCTTAGCAAAAGATATTGAAGATTTAAGACGACGCATTGAACAGATTATCTTAGGTTTTGATGCTGAAGGAAACAGTGTAACAG
>CAUUAF010000053.1:0-11595 GCA_963543085.1 uncultured Treponema sp.
AATCACGTCCTTCAATTGTTTGTTGCCTATATTTTTCTGCATTAGGTTTAAAACCAAAAACTGGATCATTTTTATTTTTTAATGCTCTGGATACAGCTTCCTCTGCTTCTTTATGAATTATTTTTGCATTTGCTAATCTACAAGCCTTTGTAGTAATTCCTATACCTATTCTTGGTTCTTGCCCAGTAAGATATATCTCATTCTTTAATTTTAAAAATAATGGATCACATATCTTCATAGCCTCATCAAGGTACATATCCTGTAATATTACTTCAAAACCTAAAGTACTCTCGTCAAAATACTCAAAAATCATATCCCTAAATAAAAAGGCTTCAAGGATGATAGCAGAAATATTTTTCATATTAAGCGAAGAAAAATCTATATCCTTTATTTTTATAATCACAAAAGACATATCCTCGTCAGTGGAAGTTGCTCTTAAAATCTCCGATTCCAACCTTTCCATTACATAGGCATTCCATCCAAAGCCAGTTAGAGGAGAATATAACCCCTTTGGTTCTTCGCTCAAAGATTCATCCTTATCTAATGATGAATTTGAAAAAGATGAATCAAAAGTATCACATGAACCATCATGAGTAGTGTCTTGTTGCAACTCTTCTACATCTTCTCCCACTGTGTCATATGTATTCAAAACGTCATCATGCTTTATGGGTGGCGGTGGAGTAGTAGCTTCGTATGGTTCTTCCATAGTCTTAAATGAGTGTTTTACTGGCTCAGCTTTTTCCTCAAAACTAGTGTAAACACGTTCTACCTTTTCTGTTGGTTTAATAGTCAACAAAATTCTAACTAAGCCAGTCAAAAGAATTAAAGCCAATGCAAAAAAGAATACTGTTCTACTTCTTATAAATATCATATTAGAAGGAAAAATATTCATAAGCACAGTAATATAGATTTTTTGTTGAACATCTTCGATTGTTGTATAACTTTCTGTTTTAAATACTTTTAAAAACTTAGAATGTTCTCTAATCAAAACATTTCCATTTACTACACTAAAAAGGCTAGAATCCGAAGGATACGAAAAAAACTTCCCCGTATTTGGAGTAATCTGAATCACAAAACCTTTAATATCCAAAGCCTTTGCGATTCCTTTTAATCTATGTTTTGAAGCATCATCTTCTAATAAATTGTTTTTAATTTCATAGGCAATAGCCTTTTCAAATTTATGAAAAGTTACTTCCGCATTGCTTATTTCCTTATTAGTATCACCAATTATATGAAAAATAAACATACCAACTATAAAGAATATAGCCAACATGACAATAAATGCATAAATTCGTATGTATAAGTGTCTCATCGGCCCGATTATATCATAAATATTTTTTTTAAGACAAGGCATATACTAGAAAATCCAATGTCTTTTTCTATGTCTACACCACCATTATTAAACTTTTGCCATGTTAAAAATGGGAGAAAAATAAAAAATATTTTTCTATATGATGTTTGAATATCTTCTTTTAATTTTTTTGTAAATGCTAAATACTCAAAGCTTTTAAAATCTTTTTCCTTCCATAAGAACCCATTATTTTTATTTTTTTCAAAAACTTGCCTATAGGAATCTAATAATTTGCTTTTATAAGTTATCTTACCATTATCTTTAATTTTTTCAACATTTGTTCTAAACATTAATTCAGAAAATAATGTTTCTTCTGTCCTAATCCTACTCACGTTCTTTTGATAGCTTTGAAAAAGATATACTCCTTTTGAATAAGCTTTTCCATTTGTATATGCAAAATCTAAACCTGAATATTTAAATTTATTAAATCCCAAAGAAATAGATGCATTCAATGCAGCTATTGCAACAGATCCTCCACTTATATCTAATTTTGGAAATTTAGAAAACGAATTAATATATTGTGCAAATGGATGAGCTCCAACTGTAAAAATAATTTTATTTCCATTGTTAAAAAACTGTCTAACTAATGTGCTGTTTGCACAAATATCAAAAATTGCTATAGTACTTTTAGAAAATTTAAAAATACAATGTGTACTGCATGCAATTTGTGGATCAATACTTATAAAAAAATCTGGAATGATATCATTTTGAATTAATGGCATAAAAGAAGCATCCGATGCAAAAATAACATATTCCTCTCTTTTTTCTTTCAAATCATTAAAAGCAGTTTCCAAAGAAGGACCTGCACCGAGTATAAAAGCAGTTTTTGTGTTATCTATTTCAGGAATACTCATGCTTATCTTACTGCGTATTCTAAGATTTAATATGATATTTCTCATCCATATCTTTCCAAATCTTCTCTGCGTTGATATATCTTGTTTTATTATGTCTAGTGCATTATTAATTTTATTTTCTAAAATGTTATCCTTAAATGAATAAAAATAATCTTGCCATACTTTTAGAGTTTTGATAGAAAGGTTTCCCATCAAAATTGGTATGTAGTTTTCTACTAAGCTTTCAACAAAATCTTCTGATTCAACTGGTGGCAATAATGTTATATTTTCATCAGATAATATATTTGAAAGATCAAACAATTCAAGAAGACTCTTAAAAGAACTATATGAGGCTTCACAAATTAATGCTTTTTTATTTGGAAAGTTTGATAAAAAATATTTAATATGATAACCTCCTCCTATTCCACAAAACAAAACCATCTCTTCTGTTCCATCAAACATTCTAACACTTTCATTTACATGCGAATATTTAGAATGACAAGGCTTTCCATTTTTGAGAATTGGAATTAAATACTCTCCACTTTTTGATCTTTCAAGTTTTGAATAGCTTCCATCACTCAAAGATTTCTCAAGTCTTTCAAAAATTTTATAATATTTTTTTTTAATTTCTTCAATGTTTTTAAGATAATTCATTAAAGCATACTCTCTTCTTTTTCTAAAAATGCAATAATCTTATTTTTTATTGTTTTTTGAAGCTCATCTTTTCTAGTTTCATAATCTTTAATTAGGGAAACATAATCTGAAAATGCAATAAATTGGCAAATTTCTTTTTCTAAGCTATTGATATCAACTTCTATAACAGAATCAAAAAAACTTCCTTCATTTAATTCTCTTTTTATCTCCTTAAAAAAAGATAAAAGTACTCCTTTTCGATCTATTATATCAAAACTTTCTGTCTTTCTCTGCTTTTTTTGAGTTTTACATGAGTTAATAAAATCACTAGCACTTATTCTTTTAATACCTTCAATATCAACCCCTTCATTTCCAATTCTAAAAAGTCTTTTTTTATCTTTTTTAGGAATAGATGAAAACCACAAAGCGTAGGTAGACAAACTTGAATTATTAAAACATGAAGTAGCAAGTATGGAACTAAGAGGATATAGTTTAGATTCATTTTTTAGAGCTTCATAAATATTTTCGTTTGGACGTGCATGAGTAAAACTTTTAGAAAAACTTAAATCCAAACCTGAAATAAAAATATTATTGCTAGTGTAATTTAATAAAAACTCAATAGCTGTTCCTGCAACAGTGCCATTTCTTTTAGCCTCTAAAAATGGAATATGCATTTTTTCAAAAAAGTAATTCTCAAGCATAGAACCATAATTCAAAAAAATAATATTTTCTTTCTCCAATATGCTGAACGGAATGTATGCCTCTAAAGGAAAAGCAAGATTAGAAAATGTTCCTTTCAAATGCTTTCCTGCCCAAAAGCCACCATCTGTTGCAAAAGCAATATCCACATGAATGTCCTGATAAGAAAGAGCTGAAAGAGTAGAAGAAGCAGAAGAAACAAAGACTTTTTTCAAATAGTTTTTGATATCATCATTCTGTATAAACTTTTCTAAACTATATCCTGAAGTCAAAAAAACTGCATCAGATGTATCTTCTAGGTCTATAGTTTTTATGTTATTAGAAAAAATAAGATTATTAAAAAGATTCTTACACCATTTTTTACCAAAAAAAGAACGTGTCCTAATCAACGACACAAAAACATTACCAGCTTCTTTTATTTCTTTCCAAACAAGTCTAGCTCTATCTTCCCAAACTGCTTCACTAGGTTTCCATGAAAGAAAAACTGTTTTAGAAAAGAATTCATCAGGAATATGTTTAATAAGAAAAAAAGTTAAAGCTCCATTCTTAGGTCTCCACACAGCATCGAATAAGTTGTCATACTCCAAAAAAAGATCATCTGTATACCTAATAGCAAAAACTTTTGCATTAGGAAACTTCTTTCTAAAAGATGAAGCAAGATAAGACTCACAAGGTTCCGTTATAACAATAAAAAGCGGAACAGTTTTTATCTGCAAGACAAAATTATCTGCTTCCTTTTGTGGATTATATTTTGAATGCAAGCGAAAATTAGCATTCATAACCATCTAAAGGATTATAACACTCACTTATCCACGAAGCAATTTTTTCATTTTTATTATGCAAAGTTTTAACAAAAAAGATATCTAATTTATCAATTATATCATTACCATATATTGACGAAAGAACAGTTTTCAAAGTAGAAGTATAAACAACACCATCTAAAGGTACGCTTGAAAAAATGCAAGCATTCAAAGTTAAATCTCTCTCTAGAATTGCAAAGTTTGACCTTCCTATCATCTTACCAATTCTGTTTACTATAGAATAAAAAAGAGGTAAGTTGTCTTTGTCATTATGCAATGATGAAAAATCAAACATGGAAGCAAAACTAAATTTAAGAAAGTTAGGGCTAGTGGAAGCCAAAACTGCCCCCTCCATTTTAGATTCTATAGAGGAAACACCAACATACTTAGGAAAAGTAGGGATAGATGTATTAACTAAAATCTCATTTTGTTTATATTCTTTTTCAAAATCCACTATCCTAGATATTAAAAAGCTTTTATCATTTTGAAGAATATTCAACCTATTATCAAAATCTAGCAATAAAAAAACACATCCTAAATCATCGAAACTATACAGAAATGATGTATTCAAAACCTCAGTTGAGTCATCTATTTTTTTGTTAAATAAAAGAAAGGGCGTATTCTCAAACCTTTCAATAGATAACATAAGAGAAGCATCCAAAGAATATTTTCTAAAAAGCTCGCAATCCACGTTAACTGGAAATGCAAGATGAAAAAATCGTCCTTGTTTAACAAGAAAAGCTCCCTTTCTAGCCCCAACATCTTTTAAAAAAGACTTAAAGATAGATTTAAAAAGAAAATATCTAGAAAGTCCGCTTTCTTTTTTTACACTTTCAAACTTTTCAACTTTATCTAATAATCCCATTAGGAAATACCCAATTCACTAAACAATCTTTTATACATTTCAAAATACTCAGAATCTGCAAACTCTTTGATTTTATCTTCTGGTAAACTATCTAAAAGCTGATCCATATAAGACAGCACAGATTTAACTTCTTCCTTTATATTGGAAGGCAAGGTATTAGAATCTTCAGCATTTTCAGAAGCTTTTGCATCCTCAGAAGTCTTTTCAATTGAAGAATCATCCTGCACATTTTCAATAGCAATATCTTGAGTTTCGGGAATATCAATTGATACATCATCTTCAGCATCTTTTTCATCTAAATATGACATATCAGAACCTTCTGTAGTTGCAGTTTTTTCATCATCATTATTGAGCATGCTATAGTCAAGCTCTTCTGGAATCACAAAATCATCAAGCTTTGAATTTTCTAAAGTGATATCATCAAAATCAACATCATTTTCGTCTGAAAAATCATCCTCAATTTTTTCTTTCACATCATCAGAACAAGCCTCACATGTTCCCACATCTTCTGCCACAATAACATCATCAGTCTTTGCATTAGGCTCATCTTCTTCAGTAAAATCTGCAGTAATCAATATATTATTAAGTTCATCCCCTGTTAAAGCTATTGCCTCATCAGTGTCTTCATCTTTGAAGAATCCCGTTGCTTCTTCAGGCTCTTCTTTTTTCTCTTCTAATCTCTTTTCGTCAATCACAGAGTTTGAAGCTATTTTCAAAGCTGAAATCTCAGCTTTTAGAGAAGATATTTCCTTAACAATCTCACTCAAAAGCTCTGTAATTTTATCCATTCCCTCAACAGAAACATGACCGCTAGACTTAAGAGAAAGGTTGTCACCAACATCAGAAGTTAAGTCATTTGCTAAAGCCTCAACATCATTAAAACTGTCTTCATGCTTTTTAACTTCTTCTTCCCCCATCACTTTCATATTTTCTTCGCGTATTTCTTCTATATTTTCAGGCTCAACAATTGTGTTTTTAATAACAACAGAGTTCTCTGTTTTCTTCTCTTTAGGTGTCTCATTATTTTCTTGAGCTAAAGAAGGCAAAGCGACAGATTCTTCTGAATCTGTCGCCTGACCAATATCTGAAAAATCCTGATTCTCATCAACATCAATACTAAGATCCATGTCTTTTTCAAGATGATCCGTACTATCGCTAGAATCTTTTGGTTGTGAACCAGAAGTTGATGAATTTAAGTCTGATACAAAGTCATCTAGTCCAGAATCCATAGAAGAATCTGTAACATTTAGAATATCATCAAAGTCATCTTTGTCTTCCTCATTCATATAAGAATCCATGGTGTCAAAGTTTAGATCCATCTTTAAGGCTTCTTCCTCTTCCTTCTTTGTAACCTCTTCATTTTCCACAGCATCACTTAAATCTGTGAAAAAATTAGACATATCAACATCATCAAAATTGGTGTCTTCTGAAGAAGATGCATCCAAAGATTGTTCCGCTCCCTTCAACTCTTTTGTAAAGGAGTCTTCATCAGAAGAATCATTTTCGTCAAGACCATCAAAATCAAAAGGTATATCCTTTTCTTCTTCAATAACAGCTTCATCTTCTTCGTCATTGGAGTGCAACTCATTTTGAATTACTTGTTCATCTGCAGAAGGTTTTTTCTTTATCCAAACTCCATATTCATCTAAATTTGAATTCTCATCTTTTTCAACTGACAAAGATAAATCTCCAAACTCGTCATATTTTTCAACTTGCTGATCTGACATTTTATTCTCCTTAACACTAGAAAGTACGAGCCATTCTAGAATCTATTATCTTTCCTAGACAATCCCTCTCGAGTTTATCGGAAATATATGACAAAGACATAAGACACCACAATTCTTTTTTAAGAGTCATTACAGTATTATATAATTTTTCTAACTAATATTCAAGAAAACTCTAATAATCGCCGTTAACTACCTGAACTTATGCGTCTGTATATTCACATTATTTTTCCCTTTTTTGTTATGACTTTAGCCTACACTCTCTTGTCGTTCTTTTTTGGAGCTACTGGTATTTACGCTCAGAAAAAACTAGAGGAAGAGTTAAAAAATGTTATGAAGAACATAAATATGATTAATCAAAAAGGTGAAGAACTAGATATAATGATAAAGAACCTCACCTCAGATGAACAGACAATAAAGATATTTGCTCATGATTTGGGTTATATAAATGAAGGAGAAGGACTTATTAAACTAACATCTTTTAAGGCAGACCCACTAAGAGATATGACTTGCGGGGATGCTATAACAATTCATAAACCTGCATTTATTTCCGATTCCCTTTGTAAGCGTTTTGCCTTTCTTATGGGGTTGGTTTCTCTAATAATAGAGATATTAATCTTAAAGTCTTATGATAGTAAAGAAAGAAGAAAAGAAGTGTATAGCTATAACTAGCTCTTTCATTCTAAAAAATGAGGTGGTTATAATTCCAACCGATACCATATATGGCTTTTCAGGGCTTCCCACAACAGAGAGTATTTTATTAAATATAAAGAAGCGTGATGAAAGCAAAAAATTAATATATTTGATAGAAAAACCAGAAACAGCCTTAAAGTATATAGATATTAGTTTTTACACAAAGCGTGAACTTGATTTTTTTCTTTCCAATTGGCCTAATCCACTAACAATTATTTTTAAATCCAAGATAGGCACAATCGCACTGAGATATCCTAAAGACAGTTGGTTAACTAATTTGATATCAAGTGTAGGAAGTCCTATTTTTTCTACAAGTGTCAACATATCAGGAAGCACTTCAATGCAAGAAATCACAACTATAAAAAATACATTTGAAAAAGCTGTTCCACTGATAGTGGATGGAGGGAACTTAAAAGGAATGTCTTCTACTATACTAGATGTAAGCAAAAGACCATTTAAAATACTACGCAGTGGCTCCTATATTATCAATTTCGATGCCATTTAACAGGGACATTAACTTCAGACACACTAATAATTTCATTGTTGTTATATTTTATTGCAGAGGTTCTTTTTAATCCTGAAAGTATTTTTAAATCCTGATTTATATGAAATTCCCAAACAATAGGCTTGGTAGCCTTTGCAGCCAACGAGGCTATATTATCAGGTAAATTCACAAATTGCCTAGGTTGAGGGAAACCTTTTTGAGTTACAATCAAAAAACCATTTTCAAGTTTTAAGTCTAATAGTAAAGAAATACCAGAAACCCATATTGCAACTCCCCTTCCACCTCGCATGATCATTATTTTCTCAACTTCACCATCTTCCCCATACCATGCACCTGTAAGAGAGTCCAAATTTGAAATAGACTTAAAATCACCCTCATCCATTTGAGGATTCTCAACATCTACTTTTACTTCCTTATTTTCATCTACATGAGCTAAATCTCTACTTTCAAAAAGTTCTTTAACTAAAAGTCGTGATTCAAGCAATATCTTATTAGAACCGTCATAATCTTTTGATATACTTCTCACTATATTTCTTTGTTGATTTTTTAAAACTAGTTCCAATCTTATTCCTTGATCAATGGCCAGTATCCGTCCTGTCAAAATATACTCAATATCCCCCATCTTAATATTTTCTTCACTAGATTGACCAAAATCTTCGATCACATACCCTTTTATTTCATTTGTAAACGAAAGAACAACCTCATTTATAGCTCTTTCAAGTTGAGTGTTCACATCTTCAGCCTCTAGTCTAATGAATGCCACCCTAATTGTTGGAGATGAATGAAGCACCATCACAACAGAAAAAAAAGCCAAAGAGAACAAAATTCTTAAACTAAGCTCATTCTTTTTTACCATAATATAAAAATACTCATGCCTTTTAGTACGTTACATCCAAATAAAAACCTCACGAATAAGATTTTTTAATATCACGCTGAATATCTCTTTTTAAATCTCTATCCCTTATAGTTTGTCTCTTATCAAAGAGCTTCTTACCCTTACAAACACCCAACAATATTTTAAGTCTACCATTTTTTAGATAAAACTCCAATGGAATCAATGTATAACCTTTTTCTCTAACACGACGTTCTAGTCGTTTAATTTCATCCTTATGCAATAATAATTTTCTAATTCTATCTGGTTTGTGGTTAAAAAATGAGGAATAAACATATTCAGATATTGAAAAATTTTTAATAAAAACTTCCCCACCTTGAATTTCTGCAAACGAATCATTAAAAGATATTTTTCCCTCTTTTACACTTTTTACTTCTGTACCTTGCAAAACTATACCACATTCTATACTAGATTCAACAGAATAGTCAAAAAAGGCTTTTTTATTTTTTGCAATTAACTTTCTTCCCTCTTTTTTCATCATATCCTCTAATGAGAAATTAAATACTTAAGTCTCATAGTTCTGCACTCAACCTAAATCAGTGCTCCAATAACTATAAAACACAATGTCAATTATACATTTAAGATTATCAATTGGTCAATAAGAAAATTTATAGCTTTAATTTATATAAAAAGACGAGGCTATTCTTAAAACTTAAAGAATAGCCTCAAAGAAAGAGCATCTTACGTAAGGCAGTATCAATTGGTGATACCGGATGTCTAAAAATATCACTAAAAAACACGCCCCACAAAGACCTATATCAGGATATCGGCAAAAAAACAATAAAACTTAAAAGATGAAAAGATCAGAATCGGTATTTTATTGCACGCCTTACATTCATAATTCCTGAATACAAAGCATAAACACCAAGAAATGGGAAAAAGCCTGGGAGTGGAACAAGTATAATGCCAACAATAATTTGAAATATTCCTTTTAATATTGAACCAGAATCTTTATGTGTTTCTTTGCTTTTATTAGAGGTATAATAGAATGTATAAAAAGGCATTCCTTCTTCTGTCTGCCAACTATCATCTTCATAAGGATAATGAGGTTTTCTATAAGAGCTTTGACTTCTTTTATAAGAATTTTGAAAAACAGACTCATCATCATATTCTTTTCTTTTAACAGGTGATGATAAAACAGAGTAAGCTTCGGCTATATCTTTAAATTTTTCTTCAGATTCCCTACTATTTCCGTTAGCATCTGGATGCCACTTTTTAGCTAGCTCTCTATACTTTTGCTTAATTTCTTCTTGAGAAGCATTTTTGTTTAATTCTAATACCTTGTAGTAATCTTTCATTGGATTATCCTATAACAGTACCAACAAAATCTCTTCCTTCCAGAATATTTTCTAAATTTGATATATCTTTACCATTAGCACATATAACTTTTATGTTTGCTTTTTGTGCTTTTAGGCTTGCAACAGGATCAAAAGGAACATTTTTACCGGGTGTCCACTCAGTTCCAACCATTTTAATAAAATCTCCCCAGCTAATTTTATCTATAGGCTTTGCCTCTGGATCTTTTTTAGGATCAGCAGTATAAACCTTTGTGATATTGGAAAGATTTACAACCATATCACTAGAAAATTGAGTTGCAAGAATTACAGCATCAGTATCTGTAGAAAAACCTGGCTTCCACCCTGCTGCTACGAGGATGCGTCCTTCAAAATCTTCTATTATATTGGGATCATAAACAACAGCTTGAGGACAATACTCAGCAAAAGTTGCTCTCATAAGCTCTGCATTAAGTCTTGTTGCCATAATGCCTATCATATCTTCATCATAAGAGGAATCAGTAAGGGAGAGCCCTTCCCTAATATCTTTATAAGCCTGAATATATGAGCGTGCTACACCTCCACCACCTATTGTCAAAATAACTTTTCTATTTTCATCCCTAGAAAGATAATTTTTAATTAGCGAAGTAAAATTAACTATGAACTCAACATCAGGTGTTCCAGGCGAAACAATAGAGCCACCTACAGATAAAACTACCATTTTCTTCCCTCCTACTTCATATTTCCATGTTAGCATAAATTACGAAAATTTCTCAAGATAGTCAAAACTATATTGTATATCAGTGATTAATTCTTTTTCTTTAATTCATTAACACTTAGTTTTTGAATGTAGTCGTATTCACGGCCTCAACATGTCAGGGGCTATCGCCCCTGCGATTGATGTGGAAATTTATTGGATTGCGGTTGTATGCACAACCGCAAGATGTATAGTTTATGATATTAAAACTTAACGATTTCACATATGCAAACCGATCGATCTCGCATATGCAAGTCGCTCGACTTGGGGTAGCGAAATCGATCGGTTTGGGGCCAGTACATTAGCTAATGTACTGCTATAACACTAGTTAATGTACTATGCTAACATTTCTTAATGTAGAGTTTATTTTTGACGAAAACAGACTTAAAAAGACTATAGATCTGTAAATTAAGGATATTTTTAAAAAATCTTGATGATAATTCACAATTATAAAGCTCTTCTGTTTTTTGATATTAGCATATTTTCTCATATTAATCATTATTTTTTAAAATTTATTTATAAATTGTAAAAAATATTGTCGCAAAAAAAATCATTGTAATGAAAATTCA
>CAUUAF010000054.1:0-11581 GCA_963543085.1 uncultured Treponema sp.
GGTAATATTAGTAGTGTTTCTTTGTTCCTTGCATAATTCACACTGTTTTATGTAGATTCACTGAATAACCTTTCTTAAACTGTTTAATAATTTATATACTTCATTACTAGTTCAGGTCATTAATTCTTAAATAACTTCCTGTTTACAACCTAAAAATGTGTTCATTTTTAATCAGAATTTAACCGAAATCTACTATATATGTTCTCAACTTTTGAAAAGCTTAAAATCATTATTGCAAACTTTTTTTTTGTTTATAGTCTTTGTGCTTTTGCAACCCCAATAATAAATAAAGATAATTCTAAAATATTTGATGAAAATGATTCTTCAACAGGACTACAAGTTGACACTATATATATTCCCAATCCAGAATATACAAGTGAATCCATATTACCACATAACTTTATTAATTTTATAGGTTTTGAAGATCAAGGATGTATATATATAAAAGCCAGTAATATAGAAAGCTTCAACTTATATCTTAACGGAATTCCAATAGAAACTAGCAAGATATGCAAACTTGGACAAGTTAAAATTGACGTTTCTAATGACCTAAAAAATGGCAGGAATATTTTATCTTTAACTCAAATAAAATATATAGGAGAGCTGGAAGAAACTACATACATAAAAGTTAGAATTCCATATCCCACTTTAATAAAAGGTAATGTGAGTGGAATAAATAATGAAGGAATAAGAATATTGGAAACATTCATTGAAGAAGAAGTTAAAAAAGGTTTTCCAGGTTGCCAATTATTTATTGCAAAAAATGGAAAAATCTTAAAGAATGCTTCTTATGGCTATTTAAGTACAGTTGATAATTCAGGTGCATTTCTTCCATTCAAAAAAAGAACAAAAGTATCAGAAAAAACATTATATGATATTGCAAGCAATACTAAAATATATTCAGTTAATTTTGCATTGCAACACCTAGTTTATGAAAAAAAGATTTCGCTAGATGATAAGGTAGTAAACTTTTTTCCTTCTTTTACAGATTCAAAAAAAGCAAAAATTAAAGGAAAAGAAAAAATTACTATTAGAGATTTATTGCTTCATCAATCTGGTCTCCCCGCAGGTATGCAATTTCTTCAAAACAAAAAATTAAAAGAGAAAAAAACTGAACTTTCAAATAAAGAAGCTACATTGGATATTATAATGGATGCTCCCTTAGTCTATAAAACAGGCACAGACTCAGTATATTCAGACATTGGTTATATGCTATTAGGCCTTATTATAGAGAAGGTGACTAATTCTTCTTTAGATAATTATGTTCAAAATGAGATATATAAACCTTTAGGCTTAAAACATATCACATATAAACCATTACAAAATAATTTTAAAAGAAGTGATTGTGCTGCAACAGAAATCGGATTAGCGAAAAGATCTATATGGAAAGAAGAGTTTAGTAAAACTGAAACTGGAGTATTGCAAGGGATTGTCCATGATGGCAATGCTTATTTTGCAATGAATCAAGTTTCAGGTCATGCTGGTGTATTCGCAAATGCTGAAAGTATTGCTGTTCTAGCCCAAGTAATCTTGAATGGTGGAGGATATGGAGAAGTCAAATTATTTGATGGAAGTACTACTGATATGTTTACCTCTCAGCAAGGTATGTGGGAAACACAAAGTCTAGGATGGAGAAGACAAGGCAGTAGTTATTATTATTCTTGGGCATTTTCCAGACTTGCTGATAAGGATGCAATAGGACACACAGGTTGGACAGGTTCACTCACATTAATCGATAAAAAAGAAAACTTAATAATAGTCCTTTTGACTAACGCAAAAAATACTTCAATAGTAAAAGGCAAAGAAGCAAAAGGACGTTTTGAAGGAGACTTTTATCTCCTAAAAAACTATTGTGTAGTTCCAAATTTTATTTATGCAAGCCTTTATAATTATAGCAGTGATCACATAGATAACATGTTAGTTGAACTTTTTGAGCAAAGAACTATCTTGCATAAAAAACATAGTCTATATCAAAACAAAGCATTTCTCAATGATTTACATGCTATCTTTAATACTATCAAAAGGTTAAGTGTTTATTCACGTACATTCAAAGCATTCTTAAAAAAAGAAGAAACTAAACAAAATTTAGATTATATTGAAGGTGTTTCACAATCATCTTAAAAACTATTATTCAAAGAAAAACTGACCAATTCACTGAATCTATACTTCCTCAAAAGTAGCTTAAAATCAATTAAGCTAATCCTAATAATAAAGAGGCAAAATAGTCATATTTTGCCTAACATTAGTTTATAGTTTTTAAGGAGATAAACTTATGGATACGATGTTATTGGCATGTCAATTGCAAACAATTTTGAATGAGAAAAAACTAACACTCAAAGAAAAACTTTTTAATAATAGTGTTTTAGCTATGTCCGATGAAGAACTGGTTTCTATTTTACTCAAAACTGGTACATCTGAATATAGTTTGAAAAAACTTTCAAAAAAAGTTTTGAAAATAATAGATAGAAGTGACGATTTAGAAAAAGATTTAAGAAAAATAAAAGGCATGGGAGATAGTAAGATCTCTTCTATTATTGCAGCATTTGAATTAGGTAGACGCTATCATTCTTGTATATATGGCAAAATAAATCAACCAACAGATATTCTGCCATACCTAAAACACTATGCTTCAAGAAAATCAGAACATTTTATTGTAGCTTCTCTTACAGGAGCTAATGAGATTATAGAAATAAGAGTTATTTCTATTGGAACTATTACTAATACCATAGTACACCCACGTGAAGTTTTCGCAGATGTTCTTGTTGATAGAGCAGCAGCTGTTATTTTTGCACACAATCACCCATCTGGAGATGTTGAACCTTCCCCAGAAGATATTCAATTAACCTATAGACTTATAGATGCAGCCGGAATACTTGGTATTGATGTTTTAGACCACATAATATTCTCACAGCGAGATAACTACGTGAGCTTATTAGAAAGAGGAATTATGAAAGATTTATTATAACCGAAGCACAAAGCAACAAATATCTCTTTGTAAACACACTCTAATCAACTTTTACTAGCCTTTAGAGTCTTTCTTATTCTTTTTTGTTGCTTTTGTTATCGGAATTGAATAGTCAAGCACGTCTTTGTGATAGTTCGCTATATAAAAGATCAAGCTAATAAACAAAAAGACCATAAAGAAGACCACTAATACAGGCCAAGAAAAAATCACTTTTCTGCTTAAAATAAGGACATCGTGTAATGACATGCTATCAATTATCGAATAAAAAATATAAAAAGTTTAGTTCCCTTTTACCAATGCTTCTGTCCATTTTTGCATTAATATACCAAAAGCAACACTAACGTTTATTGAAGCCTTTATGCCATACATGGGTATACTAACAACACTATCTGCTCTTTTAAGAACTTCAGCACTTATCCCCAACTCTTCATTTCCAACCACTGCAATTCCATTTTTTGGAAAATGAAAATTATTTATATTCTCCCCACCTGTTTCCAAAGCGATTATAGGCATATCAGGAAGATTCTCTAATGTAGTATGTTGCCAGCTCACATAGTCAATGGTTCCCATAGCCACACGACAAGCTTTAGTATTTTTTGGACTCACACAGTTCTCAGATAAAAATACTTTTTCAACACCAAACGACTCAGCCGTTCTAAAAATAGAGCCCACATTAAAGGGTGTCCTTATATCCTCAGCATAAACAAACAAATTATTAAAATAAAAGCGATTAAAATCTCTTAACTCATTTTTTGAAGGCTTACTATATGGCAAAATTAGATCCCATTCTGAAGGTGAATACTCTGTAATTTTATATAAAGAATGTCGAACAAGATTTATTATGCGTTGTTTTTCTTCAGGTAAAGGATTCTTAACCCAAAGGCATATTGCATTGCGTACATCCTCATCAACATCATCTAATATAACATCAAACAATTGCTTTAGATAAAATTCATCCAACAACTCATTATGTTTATTATCAACAATAGAACGCTCCACAAGCTCTAAAAGCTTTAACACTTTGCGTACTCGTTGTTTTTTATTCAAGCATTTTAATTTAAAAAATTCAATCAATTATTATCACATATAGCTAAAAAGCTTTTTTTATTATTTCTAAAACATCATTAGAAGTTAGAGAGCGTGGTATATAATTCATAAAGTCAAATCTTAGAGCATCTTCTGCAACGCCCGTCATATCTTCTAAAGCCAAATCTAAGCTTGCTATTTTTGAAGGTAATTCATCACTTAAAAGTCTTTGGCGAATAGCTTCTACACATTTAAAAGAAAGTTCTTCCAGAGTCATATCAACAGGGCTATCACTTCTTAAAAAAGATTGAGAAAAGTCTGCCACTTTTGATAGGTTTGAAGTAATTGCATCTTCTATCACAAAAGAAGAAAGAACTGTCAACATAGAAGCAATATCAACATTATATTTTCCATTCGTAGTCAAAGCTATTGCTGAAGCAAAACCAACATTAGAAGATTTTCCACCCATTGCAAGCAATACTGCAGCTTGGCATATAGTATCCTCTATCGATTGCCCAACACTACTATCATGTTCTGGGTTAATGGCAACTATATATAATGAAATTGCTTTTTTTATTAGAGCATCAGAAAAAAAGTTTGAACGCCTAGAAATATATGTTTCAAATGCTATAGTTAAGGCAGAAAAAATCATTAAATTAAGAGCATTGAGAGATAGCTTTTTATATACGTTCGAATCAAACAAAACAAGAGTGCAAACAGATGGTTTACACTTTATCTCATATAATCTTCTATTCCTCGAATCACAAATATATGCCATATCGGTAAAAAGAAAAGGATCATTACATGATGTCGGAATTTGAATAAGAGGAATCGAAGCTTCTGTTATAACCTTTCCATCTAAGTAACTATAAACTGAATCTGTTTCGTTATATAGACTAGCAACAACTTTTGCAACAAAACATGTAAGCATATCTCCAAGAGCTATTACACCATCAACATGGGCTACTTGAGCAAGACGCAAAGCACGTGAAACCGTTTCCGCATCAGCAGTTTTTTGTATACCATCGAAACTAAAAAGTTTTAATGACTTCTGCTCCAAAGATTGTTTAACCCTAACTAAAAGTTCCATATCCTTGAAGGACGGATCCACAATCAACATAAAGCGAGAGCCATACTTTGAAGCATAGTCACCTAAAGAAATTAAAACATCAGCTCCTACAACTAAATTAGGAGATAAGTTGAACACAAAATCGCCCATAATCCCTCACAATAGCTATCATCATCTCCATTAAAACACGCCGTCATAAAAGGCAAGATGTCTTCAGCTTAAAACAAAACGAGATTAAATACCGAATTCTTCCATTATCTTATCTGCAAGTGAATTTACAATACTATCAAAGTACGAAGGATCCTTAAGCTTTGCTTTCATTTCTGCTACTTTATCAAGCCTAACATCACTCGTAGCTTTAACAGCTTGTGTTGCAAAATGGATTTCTGCAAATTTTGCAGCCTCTTTAGAAACAGTCACGGAATCATGGGTACTATAAGAAGATATTTCATCTTTTACTAAAGTTCTTTGTATACTAGCGATAGGATTTGCACCACCAAGCTTTTCTATCATCATAATTTCCTCTCCTCCCTTCCCGTTTTATCGACATCTTCAATTAAGAAGTTTAAGTCCTCGCAGAAATAAGCACTGAAAACTCACCTCGAATACTCTCCAATGAAGAAAATATTTCAAGGAGTTTACCAGCTTTACCAACTACTATATCTTCATGTAACTTTGTCAATTCCTTACCAACAACAACATCTCTACAATCATCTATTTCTGCAATATCTTTCAATAACTTAACAAGTCTATGAGGCGACTCATACAAGACTACAGCCGAATCACGACTCATCAAATCCGTCAAACGTCTTTTTCTTTTACAAGGCTTAGGAGATAAAAAACCCTCAAAAAGAACAGACTTATCAAAAATACCCGACACACTTAACAACGTCACAAAAGCAGAACATCCGGGAATTGGAATCACTTCAATTCCCTTTTGTCTTGCCTCATTCACTAAAATACTACCGGGATCACTAATTGCTGGTGTACCTGCATCACTTACATAAGCAACATTCTTACCTTCTTCCAATAAGTCCAAAACTTTATTGCAAGCGATCTTTTCATTTCTTGCATGAATACTCACAAGATGCTTTTTTATCTCATAATGCGATAACAACTTCAATGTATGTCTCGTATCTTCACATGAAATAACATCAACATCTTTCAGCACCTCCAACGCTCTCAAAGTTATATCTTTGAGATTACCTATTGGAGTTGCAACTACGTAAAGTACACCTAAACCATCACTCAACCAAAATCACCAAATAATTCTAAGAAGATTTCTTAGGTATTGCAAAATTAAGCCCTAATCCAAACTTATTTTCATCTATTATTGGCACCAAATTAACTGCCATTTTTGCGTTACTACCAGACGAAGAAGCTCCAGCAAATACCTCAGTCAAAGTACTGTTATATCTATTAACATGAACAGTCAAACTTATAATTTGTGCAATACGGTTAATAGCTAGAATCACACCCGTTACAATACCGCCAATGAGATACCTCTTTGCACTATTATAGACATCGTCGAATCCATTTTTCCCTTCAACAAGACCAAACGCACTCTTGGCATAGGTTGCAAACATAGCAATCATCACCACATCGCAAACAACGTCTATACTACAATGCACAGCACCACCAATGTAGTCTTTTGCTATAAAAGAACCTATACCATACCCCAGAGCTGAGTTCATATACATTGGAAAGTATCCATTTATCTTATTACGATTGATCAACGATTCCTTTTCAGACGGAGAAAGCTTTGAAGATAGCGACACAATCTCAGTCTTGTTCTTAAACAAACCCTTGTTTATTAATGCCTGAATCTTTATAGAAGTATCACCATCTGCAAATGCCTTACCAACAAACAAACATAAAAAAATAGCGAAAGAAAAGAATATTTTTTTCATATTTCACTCCTTGATAATATATAAAAGCCAAAAGCAACAAAGTTATACTACTTTGCGTCTGCTTTTCTATTGATGAGAGTTTTAATTTTAGCAGCTTTACCTATCTTCTCTCTGATGTAGTATAATTTTGCACGGCGAACTTTACCCTCACGAACTACCTCAACTTTTGCAATTCGTGGTGAATGGAAAGGAAACACACGCTCAACACCAACACCATAAGAATTTTTCCTAACAGTGAAAGTTCTGCTAATTCCAGAGTTTTTGAAGCAAATAACAAGTCCTTCATAAACCTGTATACGTTCTGTTTTTCCTTCCACTATCTTAAAATAAACCTTTACAGTGTCCCCCACTTTGAATTGATGAGGTGAGCCAAGCATTTGCTGTGCCTCAACTTTACTAATAATCCCTTTCATTTATAAACTCCTCTAAAATCATATCATTCTCTCTCGTCCAAGCATCTGACTTGCGAGATTTTTCAATTAGATCCGGCCTATTTGTATAGGTCTTTTCTATACGTTTCTTATGTCGCCATTTCTCGATATTGGCATGATGACCTGAAAGTAAGACTTCTGGGACACATCTTCCTCTAAAAACAGCAGGCTTTGTATATTGTGGATATTCCAAAAGATAATCCACAAAACTTTCATTCTCAAGTGAAGAAGATGATATAACTCCCTCAACTAATCTATACACTGCGTCAACTACAACCAAACTTGCGACTTCTCCAGACGAAAGAACATAATCGCCCACAGAAACCTCTTCATCAACATATTCATCTATTATACGTTGATCAACACCTTCATACCTCCCACACAAAAGAACAATCTCATCTTTCTTAGCAAGACGTATAGCATCATCTTGTGTAAAAGTCCTTCCAGAAGGTGATGGGAAAACCACATGCTTATACTTTGCATCAACACTATCCAATGCACAAGCCAATGGTTCGGGCAACATTAACATCCCAGCCCCACCGCCATAAGTCACATCATCACAAGTCTTGTGTTTATCAAACGCAAAATCACGAATATTGACAAACTCGTATGTAACTAAGCCCCTATCCACAGCTTTCGCCATGATAGAAGCATTAAAAAAAGCTGAAACAATCTCAGGAAAGAGTGTAAGAATAGTAAATTTCATTCAAGTATCCACTCATTTTTCAATTCAACTAACTTTTCTTCTATGCTCACCATCCCAATAAATTCATTATTAAAAGGAATGTAGCAAATCTTTCCATCATTTTTCACAACTTCAAGCAAGGTACCCGCACCATCGACAACATTCACGACCTTGCCAACAGGTGAACCATTAAGAGTGAGAGAACAAAGACACAAATCACAAGCATAAAATTCGCCAGCAAACAAAGAACAAGCTTCACTCTTAGGCACTTGCACATTGCCACCAACAAAAAATCTTGCGTCTTCCACCACATCAACCCCTTCAAACTTCAACAACACACAAGAAGGAATCAACCTAACATTTTCTATATTAAACCAACCATCTCTAAACTTATTCTTACGCAACTTTTGCTTAAAAAAAGTAACGTAAACTTTCTTTAAGTTAAAAAAATGATCATACTCACCAGAAGAACTCACAACTTTCATAAAACCTTCAACCCCGAAGGTCCCTGAGACTCTCCCAGTAACAATCAAATCCATACTAGATTAGTCTAATATTTCCAAAGTATATCTCTTACCTGATTTACCTGAGCAAGCACTTAATAAAGTTCTAATAGCATGAGCAATACGCCCCTGCTTTCCAATAACCTTACCAATGTCCCCATCAGAAACTTTTAATGTTAAGATAGTATCTTTCTCCCCTTCCTTTTCTTCCACAACAACTGAAGCAGGATCATCAACCAAAGACTTTGCAATATACTCAATTAATTCTTTTTGCATAAAAACCTCATTATTATAAAGTAATCTTCATTTTGTTTAACAATCTCTTGACCGTTTCTGTTGGCTGAGCACCTTTACTAAGCCAATTTCTCACTTTCTCTTCACAAAATGAAATTTGATTTTCACTAGGAGACACAGGTTGATAAAGTCCAACCTCGTCAATAGTTTTCCCGTTTCTAGGTTCACGTGCATCCTGAACTACAACACGATAAAAAGGTCTTTTTTTCGCACCTATCCTTTTTAATCTTATCTTAACCATATTGTTACTGCACCTCCAATTCCAGTACACAAGCACACAAGAGCAAGAAATTGCAAATGTATGCTAAGACAGCTCTTTTTACGATATATTAAAACTAAATAAAAGTCAATAGAAAATTTAATAGCAAAACAAGCCAGCGAATTAGAAAATCGACTTTACTTTATTATGCTAGAACATATTAAAACCTATTCCTCTCCTGTAAAAGCCAAGCATCAGCAAGAGTAATAAAACACATGGCTTCTATCACAGGAACTATCCTAGGAAACAAGCAAATATCATGTCTGCCATCAATAGAAATTTCTTTTATTTTTCCATCTTTTTTATATGCGTTTTGCTTTTTTCTAATCGATGGAATTGGTTTTAAGGCTATAGAAAAGTGAATTATCTGACCGTCCGATATTCCTCCAAAAATACCACCATTATGTTCTCTTTTTATATCATTATTCTCACTACCTTTAAGTCTTGCACATTCAAAGCCACTGCCAAATTCAATTCCCTTCACGCCCCCAATAGACATTACTGCTTTAGAAAGTTCAGCTTCTAGTTTTGAAAAAACAGGTTCTCCCAAACCTACTGGCACATTAAAAACATCACATTCTAAGATTGCACCAATAGAATCACCTTTTTCTTTTATTTTTTTTATTTTAGCAATTGCCTCATATGGCAAATCTTCTTCTCTTTGAATACATCCTAATAGTTTTATGCCTGCAATTTCTTTTAATTTTGTTTCTATCATAATTGGAGAGATTTTTCTTTCTTCTGCCATTTTGCAAAGCAACTTTTTTGCAACTGTTCCCGCAAGAACACGCCCTATGGTTTCTCTACCCGAAGCTCTCCCCCCTCCTTGAAACAATGAAGAATTGAATTTTTTTTCATATGTATAATCTGCATGCCCAGGTCTATACACATCTTGTAAAACTTCATAACTAGATTGCATGATATCAGAGTTTTCCACAACAATAGCTATAGGAGTTCCAAGTGTTTTACCATCAAAAATACCAGAAAGAATTCTACATTCATCTTTTTCTTTCCTTGTAGTTGTAAGAGAAAAAAAATCTTCTTTCATAGAATAATCTTCTCTAATTTTTGCTCGTCTCTTATTCAAATCTTCTTGAAAATCTTCTATTGAAATAGAAATATTTGAAGGACAACCATCAACTACAGCCCCAACACCGACTCCATGGCTCTCTCCAAATGTCATAACTTGAAATATTGAACCAAATGTATTACCACTCATTGGCGAATATTATAATACATTTATATTAAAGATAGTAAGATTCCATTTTTCTAATTAGAACCTTATCAAAGATATCAAGCAATCTTTTCTAATTAAGTGCTAATTTGGTTTTAATAAAAGAAATTAATTGGCTATAATTCTCTACGGAAGGAAAAATTGAAGGGGTTTTAACAGATGGAGAGAGTAATATGTGATTTTCAAGAGCAGATATAAAAAAGTTTTCATATGATTCATCATCACCTTTAAAAAATAAATATTGTCCTTCAATATCAAAAAAAACATTTAATGCTGGAAGCAATTTATCAATTTCTTTTTGTGTCTTTTCTTCCCTTTTAAATAGCTTTTTGCTATGCATTGAATGTCTTAAAGCTCCATCTTCGCGGCGTTTTTTGCTTGCAATTATTTCATAGATAAAAGAAGCTATACTACAAGCCTCAGCAGGCAATATAAAATCTTCC
The DNA here is from genome assembly GCA_963543085.1 of uncultured Treponema sp. Classification (GTDB taxonomy): domain Bacteria; phylum Spirochaetota; class Spirochaetia; order Treponematales; family Treponemataceae; genus Treponema_B. The sequence goes on from CAUUAF010000054.1 coordinate 10,820, forward strand.
TTTAATGACTCAGTTTTTTCTACGTCCTTATATAAAACAATACTAGTGTTTAATGAAGGATAAGGTAAAAATAAAAAACAACTTCCCCAATCTTTTTCTAAAAAAAACCTATATATAAGAATGTTTTCAGTAGGAATATCAAACACATCTTTCATAACATCAATAGCTTTTTCTTTTGTTGCAAAAACTAGGCTTTCATATTGAGGGAAAAAGCATTTTAGTGCTTTTTTTAATAAGTTGATGTTATTTGATGGATATGTGGCAAAAAGCCCTTTATCTAGCTCTCGCTTAAATGTTGTTAAAACTCTTCCTGTTTTATGTCCTAATATTGCCCTTCCATCTGAAAGATACATATCAAGCAACCTTATGTTTTTGTCAGTATATAGGTAAAATCCTCTTGCACGCCTCACATTGCCAAATCGTTCATAAATAAGCTTTGTATAATCTTTTTCTAAAATAACCATTAATTTTAACCCTAACTATTTTTTTCATTTTTATGAAAAAACTTAGGCTTAACAATTGTAAGCAATGTTGGTAATACTGTAAGAGAACCAAGAGAACTAGTAACCATGATGAGTGCAATTAAAAAACCTAATTCAGAAAGCATGTTAAATTTGGAAAAAGTAAGGACTGCAAAGCCTAAACCTACTGACGTTGCATTAAAAAGAATTGCTTTTCCTGAACCTAAAAATGTTGCATAAAGGAACGAATCTTCTGTATCGTGTTTTGCAATTTCCTTTTGATAGGCTGCAAGATAATGAA
>CAUUAF010000055.1:0-11260 GCA_963543085.1 uncultured Treponema sp.
GTAATTATTAACTTCTTGTATTGACATTGTTTTGTGTTTTATATAAACTCATGCATATCCAATTTTTTGGGATATTCCCCTGTAGCTCAGTAGGCAGAGCAAGTGGCTGTTAACCACTGGGTCCGTGGTTCGAACCCGCGCGGGGGAGTTTATTTTTTATACAACTTTTTGGAGGATAAGACTATGGCTAGGATTTGTGAAATATGTGGAAAAGGTACTGTGTCAGGCAATAGTGTAAGCAAGTCTATGAACCATAAGAAAAGAGTGTGGAAGCCAAATTTGATAAAAATGAAGACAGAAATTGGTGGTAATACTTTTAGTGTTCGTATCTGTGCTAGATGTCTTAGACGAGGTCTTTTAGATAAGAAAGTGTAGTTTTTAATGTTTTTGCGTAAAGGCTCAAGGTGAGTGCTCATCTTGAGCCTTTTTTGTCTTTAAAAGATGTTTACAAAAGTTATGAGTGTGAGTAGCAATAATATTGAGCTTATTGCAACCATGATCTGTCTATGATTATTTTATAAATGCCTATAAGTGATGTTAAAAAATATGCTATAGTCCAAGAAGTTTTTTTAATTTCTTATAAAAGAATTATAGAGAGGCATTTGTGTGTGAAAAATTAATTAAAAAAATTGTAATAACATTATTTTTTTTGATTCTAATGTTTTCTTGCAAAGATCAAACTAAAACTGAGATAAAAATAGATATAGACGTAAAAATAAATGTGTTAAATGCAAGGAATTCAACAAAAATTGTAGAAGGCTCTTCTCTTTATATATATGAAACAGGTGAAAAAACTCCTTATGTTTCCCCTATTTTGCTTGAAGGGAAGGCAGTTGTAGTTAATCTTAAAATAGGAAGATACTATGATTTTGTTATTTCTAGCACAGAAGTTCTTGCAGCTTCAGAAGTTAGAAACTTTCATCTCAGAGGTGATATAAGTGAAATAAATATAATCCAGCTTGATAAGAAGCTTCCAGCTAGAATGGCAAAAGCTCCAATTCTCAAAAGATTATATGCAAAGATTCAAGGAGAAGAAATAGAACTTAAAGATGGTGTTGTTTTAAGCCTGCCCTTAAAGGCGAAAATATTTGCCAATGTGGTTTCTTATGGAGGTGCAATCATTAAGCTTTTTAATGGCGGAATGAGTGCAAAGCTGGGGTTTGAATCTTCTCCATCTTCTATAACCCTTAAAACTGCTCCATTTTTATCAGGAATAGAGCCTACTGAAATCAAAAATATTCAAAAAGAAGATGAATGGGAAAATATTTTTGAATTTGATTTGAATAGTCATAAGATGGGCTTTAAGGAAAAGGTTGATTTTATTTTTCTTTCTTATGATGTTGCTGGAAACAGAATGGAATATCACACAGAGATTCATTTTAGCAACATGCAAGAATATAAAGAGTACCCTAAAAAAGACATCAAAATTAAGAATTTCATGTGTAACATAAAGACAAGCTACTCTTCCTTTAATTTATATTCTGGTAAACAAGAAAAACAAAATGTTTATTATTTTCCAAACTTTAGTTTTAAGGTTGAAGGAAAATTTGCAGTAGATATATATGGAATACAACTCTTTAGAAAAAGCAAAACACAAAATGATGATTTTATAAAGGTGTCTGAGGTTCTGTATGAAAAAGGAAAACTGCCTCCACATATAATTATTGACACCTATGGTGGTTTAAAAATAGAGGAAGAATACCAATATAAAATAAGAGCATTGCTAAAAGATAATTTTTATGTTGAATCAAAAATAATTGATGTTAAGTTAATTCTTCCTTTTGAGATTGAACTAGTTGCTCCTAGCAATAATTCAAAACTCTCATCGCTTTCTGAGTTCACTTTCAAAGTGAGTTCAGAAACAGCCAATACTAAAAAACTATTTTCAAAAGAAAATGCAGATTATTTTTTGTTTGGTCTTGTAATTCGCTCTTATCAAAATCAAATTGTGCTTTTGAATACTTTTAAGTATTGGTTAGATGACAAGCATAAAGGGGATGAAAAAGTTGAAATTCAAGCTATAAATAAAACATTCTATTCATTTGCAAGTTTGAAAAAACAAAATCCAAGCCTAGCAAATAAATCCATATCTGATTTTATTACAATTAATGAAGAAACAGGTGAAATTACTATAAAAAAATATAGCTTTTTATACACAAATTTAGCAAATATGGGAAACACATTCAATAAATATACTCCATATTATTGGGATGTTTGCATAAATTCAACAAATTCTATTGCAACTTGTTGTTTTGAAAAAGAAATAAAAAATGAAGATGTTGGAATAACACTCACTTCAAATGTAAATGTGAGTCTACCAACAGCATATTCTTCCAACGGAGCTTTTAGTTTTTATTTGGATAATGGTGATGAAAGTGGGGGTATTATTTCTAATTCATACATTGTTAAAGCTCCTGATGATTTTTCGTTTGAGTTTCTCAAAAACTTAAATGCAAAAGTTGTTGAAAGATTGAAAGTATCAAAAGAGCTAAATGAATCATATTACAAAATTGAATCAGAGGGAAATGAAGATATCTTAACTTCTCTCTTGGCAACAAAAGGAATAATTACTGCCTATCATGATGTGAAAATAAATTTTATTGAGGGTATGGAAGCTAATAATTTCTTTCCTTTTATCAGTATAAAGAGTATGGGGTACTATTCAAATAGTATAAATGATCCACTGCTAAAATCTTCTTGTTATTCATTTTATATAACAAAGGCATATCAAGCATATGATGAATTTGACTTTGGTAAAAATAAAGCAATTGCAGGTATTATGGACACAGGAATAAATGAAAATCATGAAGATTTTCTTAATACTTCAAATGAAAACATAATTGTGCGAATGAATGAGAATGATGAGCTTTCAGATAATAATGGGCATGGCACCCACTGTGCGGGAATTATAGCAGGAGTTGGAAACAATGGAAAAGGAATAGCAGGTGTTGCATGGAAAAAAACTCAGCTCATTCCATTAAAGATGTCAATTGAGGGAGATTTTAAGACATATCAGAATATTCTAAAATTTGTAGACTACATAGAAGAAAAAAGAAAAAGGGGAGAGTTGTTGCAAAAAACAATACCTTTTAATGTGTCTTTTGGTAGTGGAATGCCTACTTCATTATCACTTGAAGTTATCTCAAAAGCATTATCAAAAGGGGTTCTACCAGTGGTAGCTATGGGAAACGAAGGCTCACACTTTACAAACTATCCCGCAGCATATCCTGGCGTTATTGCAGTAGGTTCTTCAAATGAAAAAGATGAAGTTTCTTCTTTTAGCAGTAGAGGGGAACACATTTCAATTGTGGCACCTGGCGAGAATATAATGAGTTTAGGAGTAAAACATGAAGCATATTATACCTCCATGCATGGAACTTCTATGGCTGCTCCCTTTGTGACTGGAACAATTGCCTATTTAATGAGTTTTAATCCTAATCTTACCCCATCTCAAATTAAAACCATTTTAGAGAATACTGCAGACAAAATAGAAGGAGAAGAAGACTTCAACACAAAAAGAGGTTTTGGTCGCATTAATGTTTATAAAGCTACAAAACTAGTTAATGAAAATAACATACCAGTTGATAAATTCTTTTTAGGTAAATTAGAAATTATGGTTTCTTCTACAGTTTCTCTAATTAGAGCAGGACATGTAATTTCAATTTACAATGATAAAAATGTTCTTGTAGCATTAGGACTTACTAACTCTGAAGGAAGTCTTGAGTTTAGAGGTTTATTGCCTGCTTCATACATTATTAAAGTAAAAACAACAAACAACAAGATTTATACTAGAGAGGTGAGTATTCCTGATGATTCTAACAATGACATCATCGTTACTTTTTAGTTATGAATAAAGATTTTGTGAATAAAATAAAACAACTTAAATTTTCTTCTAGGCTTCTTTCTTATAAAATGACCACTGGAGCTTTTCGTTCTCGCTTTTTAGGTAATGGTTTGGATTTTGATTTTATTAGGAAATATACAGACGAAGATGATGCAAAAAATATAGATTGGAATGTTACAGCTAGAACAGGAATGCCTTTTGTTAAGATATATAGAGCAGATTGTAATTTAAACCTATTTCTTTGTGTTGACTATTCTCTTTCTATGAATCTTTCATATAATGAAAAAAGATTAAAAGATATGGCACAAATGATTGTGTTTGCACTTTCTTTTTCAGCCATACACTCCTCTATTCCAATAGGAGGAATGTATTTTAATGCAGAAGATTCTAAAATATTTAAGCCATCAACAAATAAAAACAATATTTTTAAAATGTTAGAAAACACATATCAATTTATGATGAGCAAAAAAAAAGGAACACCATTAGATGAAGCTATTAAAAAACTCTCAACCTTTCTTAAAACTCGCTCTATAATTTTTATTATTTCCGACTTTAATGTGTCTAATTATGAAGATTCAATTGCAAGATTAACAGCAAAGCATGATGTGGTTTGTATAAAGATAATAAATGAAACTAGTTTTAGTCTTCCAAAAGTAGGCACTATTATATGCACAGATTATGAAAGGAACTTCGATATGCTAATTCCAACATCTTCAAAAAAATATATGAAAGCAAGAAAAGAACTAGCTATTCAAGGAATTGAATATTGGAAAAATCAATGTTTAAACAAAAAAGCTTACCCACTTCTGATAAATACTGAGGATGATGTTATAAAAGTTTTGTGTAATTTTTTTGCTACATATAACAACAATATAAGGAAATAATAGAAAAGTGGAATATTTTTTAGAGCCAAGTGAGTTTTTTGTAGGAGATCATGTACAGTTCTTTTTTTGTCTGCCAGAAGGGTTTAAGCATAAAGATTTCTTCATTGATAAGATCAAACAAAGCACTTCAATGACAGTTAATGATGTTTCAATCATAAAAATAAATAATAGAAATTACTTAAAGCTTGACTTTGTTCCATGGGAAGTGGGAGATATTAACATTCCTTCATTGAAGGAGATTGGCATTAATTTTGAATTTCCTTTAATACATGTTTCTTCTGTTTTGGAATTAGATAAAACGCTATCCTTTCAAGAAGCTCGTCCACCTTTATTATTGCCAGGAACCACATATTTAATCTATGGCTATGTCATTGTTTTTTTTATTGCCTGCATATTAGTGGCTACCTTTATAATGTGGATTAGAAAAAAAAGAAAATCGATAATAAATAGTTTTTCACAAAGGTATGCAATGCTTATTTTTAAGTTTGAATTAAGAAGATTGAAGGCAAACTTAAAAAAGAAAACTATGAATGTTGAAGCAAGGAAAAATTGGATAAAAAGATATGAGACTGCATTTCGTCTATTTTTGTCTTATATATATAAGAGTGAAGGTAATTGGAATTCTCTTACATACAGTGAAATTATAGATGTAATAAAAGAACCTAATAATGAAATTTTAAGTGTAATTAAATCGGTGTTTGAGAATTTAAGCCTTGTACGTTTTGCAAATATTGATGATGAAGCAATTGAGAAAAGAATAATTGACTATTCTTTTAAGTTGCTGAAGTTATACGTGCAAATTTAACTATGTAAAGGATTTATGTATTTATGATTATCTCTGGAGCAAATATAAAAAAGAAACGTTTTTTTTCATTAAAATTTAAATTACTAATTATTTTTGGTTCTGTGATGGCAGTAGGTATTTTGTCTTTTGGTTATTCAGCTTCTTATGCGACACGGCAAACAGTAAAAGAAAAGATAGAAGCACACATACAAGACAAAGCAAGCGATGTTGCAGAAATAGTAAATGAGAAGATTTTGCAACTTTTTGAATTTTCTGAAAGAGTTGCACGTATGCCTTTTTTGCTTGATAACACTATTTCATATCAAGAAAAAATAAGAAAATTAAGTGCTCAAGCTAAATTTAATAACAAGATAAATGCTATATACTTTTATAATCTAGAAGAAAATTATAACGAAAAAACTGGAATCAATATAAGAAATCAAGAATGTTATAAGGATGCAATAAAAGGGAATAGAGCTATTTCAGAGCCAATAGTTGAGTCAAATGGTAATGATTTTTTAATATTTGCAGTACCTGTTTATGATAATAAGCATAATATCAGAGGGGTTTTAACTTCAAATGTTTTATTAGGTACCCTTTCAGATGAAATTAAACATATCACAATGGGAGAGCAAGGGGAATTTTATATATTAAATCAAAATAGAAATTTAATTCTTGCTAGTGATATTGGTTTGGTAGGTGATAATAGTTTACGCACCCTTAAAGACATGGCACAATTTGAAAGTAATGCTATTAACTATAATGGAAAATTTGTGGCATATTACAATTATAAATGGGGCAAAACAATGGCTTCATTTTCAAAAATAAAAGCATATAATTGGACATTATTTATTCATGCTCCATTGAATTATTTTATGCAATCAGTTGAAGAATGGGGCTTTGTTGCAAAAATGATGGGACTCATTTCAGTGATAGTTGCTTTTGTAATTGTGCATATCATTTCTACAGGAATAGCAAAACCTATCAAAGAAACGACAAAGGCATTAAAAGATATTGCAAGTGGAAATGGGGATTTGTCTGTTCGGCTCATACAACGTGGAAATGACGAAATGACTGATTTGAGCTTATATTTTAATCAAACAATAAAAAAGATATCTAGTTTAGTCAAAAGTATAAACACCAATACTGAAAATATGGAAGAAATTGCTTCTGAATTGAGTAGCAATATGACGGAGACTGCTAGCAGTGTGCATGAAATTAGCTCAAATATTGATGGTGTAAAGCAGCAGACCCTAATACAAGCTACGAGCGTAACTCAAACAGCTTCAACAATAGAAGAAATTACTCGTACAATCAAACAGTTAAATGCAAATATAGAAAACCAAGTGGCGAGTGTGGCTCAGTCTTCTAGTAGCATAGAAGAAATGGTTGCAAATATCAAAAGCATAACAGGAACACTTGAAAGAACAGATTTATTAATTAATGAATTGGGTGGTGCAACTCGTGATGGCAAAGAAACATTGATACAATCTAACACCGTAACAAATAAAATTGCAGAAGAATCGGGAAGCCTTATGGAAGCTTCTAGTGTGATTCAACACATAGCGTCACAGACTAATCTTCTTGCAATGAATGCTGCAATTGAAGCAGCTCATGCAGGAGAAGCAGGAAAAGGGTTTGCTGTTGTAGCTGATGAAATTAGAAAGCTTGCTGAAGAATCTAGCACGCAAGGAAAAACTATCACTTCTACCTTAAAAATGCTTTCAGGAGAAATTGGAGACCTAGCTGAGTCTTCAAAGATTGTGGAAACAAAATTTAATGCTATATTTAATCTTGCAGAGGAAGTGAAGGATATGAGTCAAAGACTCACAGAAGCGATGAAGGAGCAAGAGAATGGAAGCAGGGAAGTACTAGTAGCTATTAAAGATATAAATTCTGTTACAAATGAAGTGCAACAAGGCTCTACCGAAATGCTTAAAGGAAGTGAAGGTGTTGCTAAAGAAATGGAAAAGCTAGATGGCTTAACACGTGTGATAACAGATAGCATGAATGAGATGACTCAAGGGGCTATGTATATTAGTAATGCAATGCAAGATGTTGCAGAAATTGCGAATAAGAATAAGATGAGCTTATCTTTACTAGCAAAAGAAATGGGAAAGTTTAAGGTGTAGAAATCTTTAAAAATGGGATTTTGATTAACAAACACTAATTTATAAAGCCTTAATTATTTTTTGTGTAAAACCGATAAGTTAATGTGAGTATTCTTATGATACCTTCAAGGTGTCTGTTGCTATGGAGTTGCTATGAATGTGAAAGCAGAAGCTAGTCAAGAAATAATGAGTCTTTTAGAAGCTGAAATAACTGTGATTTCTAGAATATATGATGTGCAGAAACTTTTGCACAATAGAGTTATGGATAGAGATTGGGATGAGATGAAAGGAGGACTCCTTCAGATTAATGGGCTTGTTGCAGAGTTTTCCCATTTGGACAAGAAGCTTGATAATTTTGTTGCATCCTATGGGCAAGATAGTATTTTCTCTTTGGTTCAATGTGCAGAAGAGAAAGAAGATAAGGAAAAATTAAACTCACTTTATGCCACGCTAAAGAAGAAACTTACTCTTTCAAAATATGAAAACGAAGCTTTTAACAGCTATGTTGAACATGCACAAGATCTTGCAAGAGGGGTTGTTGATAGTTTGCAAGAAGCAACAACAGGAAGTTCATATTCATTCAATGGAAGCAGAAAACGCAATAATAATTCAACAGGTGGTTTGGTGTTAGACCAGACATTTTAATTTAGGTTTTCTAAAAGTCTATTGGCTTTTGGATGTTCTCATAAAGGTAAAATTTAAGGAGAGATAAGCATGTCAACATTTGCATCAATTGAGCTTGGAAAAAGGAGTTTGCAAGCTCATACACAGGCTGTTCAGACAGCAGGTCATAATATATCAAATTCTTCCACAGAAGGATTCACAAGGCAGAGAGTTAATCTTGATTCTTTTCATCCACTTTATCGTCCAGATCTGTCACGTGAAGAAAGACCTGGTCAAGTTGGGCAAGGTGTTGCTATTAGCTCTATTGTAAGACTTAGGGATGAAATATTAGATGGTAGAATCATCGGGGCAGTAGATGACAAAGGTTTTTGGGAAACAAGAGATAAGTATATAGCTAGCTTAGAGAGTCTTTATAATGAGCCAGAAGAGACGTCTCTTAGAACTCGATTTGATGAGTTTTGGGACGCTTGGCAAGAGCTTTCGTTATATCCTGAATCAACTGCTACAAGACAAGTGGTTAAAACTAGAGCTGAAACTTTGACAGACACAATGCACATCCAATACAAGGGCTTAAAAGACATTAAAGATATGCTTGAAAGCGATATTGTTGCAACAGTGAAAGAAGTGAACGATTTGAGTCGTAAAATTGCTTTGCTTAATCAAGAAATAACTAAAGTGAAGGCTATGGGAGATTCTCCTAATGACTTGCAGGACACAAGAGATGTTTACACAGAAAAATTGGCTTCGCTTATTGATATAAGCGTTGATAAGCGGGATGGTGATGAATCTTATGTTATTCATACTGCAGGGCTTGAAATTGTGCAAGGTGGTGAATGGAGAGCTTTTGATGTTGAATCTTCTCCAAATAGAGAAGGTTATTCAGATGTTGTGTGGAAAGATTCTGGCAATGAAGCTCATTTTTCTTCTGGTAGGCTTGCAGCTTTGATTGGTTTACGCGATGGCGATGTAAGAGATGAGATTAGGGCGTTGGACACAATTGCGGTTAATTTTTTGAATCTAGTTAATGATGTGCATAAGACTGCAACCAGTCCCAATGGAAAAACTGGAATTAATTTCTTTACAGAAGAGTATTTTATTGACAATACTTTGGGAAATTATGATGCTTCAGGTGATGGAGTTTATGATCATTCTTATATTTTTAAGATTACTGGAAACAATAAGCTTGATATGAAGCAACAGGTTGGCTTGCGAGGAGTGATTACTCTTTCTGGAGCTGACGGAAATGTTGGAATTGCATATAACCCAACTGATAGAGTTTCTGATATAATTGAGCGTATTAATGCTTCTGGAGCGGAAGTTAAAGCTTCTTTGGATAATGAAGGACGTATAAATCTAAAAGCTTCAACTAGTCAAAATATGAATAATCCTGACTTTGTCATTAGGCATATTTCGGATAGTAACTCATTCTTAACAACTTATGCAGGGCTTCTTAATGGTTCTGGCGATGAAAATGCTTATAGATGGGATGTAGCAAATGCTGTTGATGGTTTGAGAGCAAGGAACTATGATGTTGCTCCTATTGCTCATCCTTCTGCATGGATGGAAGTTAATCCAGCTATTATAAGTGATGTGCAAAATATTGCAACAGGTTATGCAGGGAGAACAGGCTTACCACATCCAGCTGATAATAGAGCGGCTGTAGCAATTGCTAACATAAGAACTCAGTCTGTTATGGTTGCAGGCTATCGTACTTTTGATGAGGCTTTTGCACAATCAGTGGTTAATATTGGACTTAAAGGAGAACAAGCAGAGATTGCTTTGGATGTGCAGGAAGCAATTGTTAAAGAGCTGGTAGATATGCGAGATAGTGTTTCTGGTGTAAACATTGATGAAGAACTTTCTGACATTGTTAAATTCCAGCATGGTTATAATGCTTCCACTCGATTTATCGCTGTTGTAAACGAAATGCTAGACACTGTGATTAACAAAATGGGTGTATAAAAAAAGCGGTTATTACTATTTTATAAGGGCTTGTAGGAATACAAGCCTTTTTATTAAATTAATATTAAGACAATGATGATTAATTGTAAGTTTGAAAACAGCTTATGCATATTTGTGGGTTAGTCTACGCTTTTTTAGTATTTTCCTTATATTGACAATTCTTACTGAAATTATAAAAATAACAGCAGTGACAGTTTTGTGTGTTAGCTAATTCAATAAAAATTATAAATGCGATGGGGTATAAAACCTGTTCCCTCATATCTATTATAAATTCTGGGTTGTTTAATTTTATTATTGACAAATGACGTGGTGTATTTGTTATTCAACAAATCTAATGGATATTCTGGTTGCCCTGTTCTAACAATTGCAGTCTTATTTTTTATTGCACGGTTTCGCTGTTACTTGTAAGGCTTGTATGGGGCTTTAAGTATTTGTTTTAGGATAAATCTAGGAGGTATGTATGAAACAGAAATTTCAAAGAACTCAATTTTTTATGGTTGTAGGTTTTGTCCTTTTGTTGACATCTTTTTTTTCTTGCAATTTGGAAAAAGATAAAAAAACTGATGAAGAGATAAAAAATAAAGCTATCGCGATTACTAGAGCTAGAGCAGGAATTGCAGAGGCAGAGGATGTGATCAGTGCTGGCAAAACAGCAGTGCGAACAGCGAATGAAAAAAACACAAAAGCAAAAGAAGTGAAAGTTGAAGAGGCAAAACTTATTTCTGAAACATTAATAAAAAGCGTAAGCGACAAAATTGAAGCCCTTAAAACTGCAAAAGTAGACTTAGAAAATATAGCCTCTCTTACTTCTGAGGAAGTTAAAACAAAAACTGCAAGCTTAAAGCAAGCTCGTATTGAGTTGGAAGCAGAAACCGCAAAGCTTAAAGGTACATTTGCCTCTTTGGATGCAGAAATAGCAAATCCACCTGTAGTGAAAGCTAAAGCAGAAATTGTGGATGCAGAGAAGGCAATCAGTGTTGGCAAAACAGCAGTGCAAACAGCGAATGAAAAAAACACAAAAGCAAAAGAAGTGAAAGTTGAAGAGGCAAAA
>CAUUAF010000056.1:0-11257 GCA_963543085.1 uncultured Treponema sp.
TCGACTTGCGATGTCGAAATCGATCGATTTGGGGGCAGTACATTAGCTAATGTACAACCATAACATTAGTTAATGTACTATGATAACATTTCTTAATGTAGGTTTTTGATTTGAATTGATTTTTAGAGGGTTCGTGAATATAAGCTTATAGGAGAAAACATTTATGTTTAACTGCAAAAATACTTTTTTCATGCTTTTCACTATATCATTCTTTTATTAAAAAGGTAATGCTATTGGGGAAATATATTAAAAGTTGCAATTGACTAAAAGACTTTCTTTACTATAAAATGACCTTCTACTTCTATCTTGTGGCGAAGAGTGTTGCAAGGTGTTTTAAAAATATCCGTTAGGAGGAGTTGTGCGTATGCGAAAATACGAGTTGATGACTGTTTTTCCTGTTGAAGATGCAGTTTTTCAAGCAGGAATTGAACAATTGCGTGAAACATTGAAATCTTTCAATGTTAATGTAACATCAGAAGAATCTTATGGAGACAAAGATCTTTGTTATGAGATTCGTAAGAACAAAAAGGGTAGATATACTCTTTTTAACATTGAAGCTGATCCCGCTTGTATGATTGAACTCAACAAGAGATTTAAGCTTATAACTCAAATTTTGACATATCTGTTTGTTAAAGTTGATGGTTAGCCTTTTAAGGAAAAAATTATGGCAGATATAAATCATGTAGTATTGGTTGGTCGTCTTACCAGAGATGCTGAATTGCGTTATACGCAAGGAGGTACACCAATAGTCAAATTTTCTATTGCAGTTAATAGAAGAAAAAAGACAGGTGAAGAATGGGTTGACGAAGTAAGCTTCTTCGATGTTGTTTTTTGGGGTAAGATGGGGGAGTCTATCAACCAGTATTTAGTGAAAGGTAAGCAAGTTGCTGTTACAGGTGAACTTCGCCAGAATAGATGGGAACAAGATGGGCAACCTAGAAGCAAGGTTGAAATTATAGCAAACAACTTGCAACTTTTAGGTCAGTCTCAAGGAAATGGAAAGCAATACCAAGCGTCAGATTCATATAGTGATGAGGGAGGTGGACAGTATCAAAAAAGAAAAGATGTTCCTCAATATGAAGAATATGGAGATGATGACTCAGGTTTGGATAATATTCCATTTTAATTTATTAAGAGATAGGAGAGTTTTATGTCAGAAGAGACAATGGAAGATATGGATGTTGATGCCACAATGGGCGACAATGTAAAAGACGGTGAAGAAAGAAAGCGTGGTAGAGTTTTCTACAAGAGAAAGGTGTGTAGGTTTTGCTCTCAAAAATTGGTTGTAAACTACAAAGACCCTTCTTATTTGAGACGCTTTGTAACTGAGAGAGGAAAGATTTTGCCACGTAGAATTACGGGTACATGTGCAAAACACCAAAGAATGCTCACAACAGAGATTAAGAGAGCTAGGGCTTTGGCTCTTTTGCCTTTTGTGACAAATGATAGTGGATTTTAAGTTTTTTTAATTTCCAACTCCTGGAAATTAAAAAAGAAAGTATTAGGAGCTTGATAATGAAAGTTATATTAAATGTTGATGTTAAGTATTTGGGTGAAGAAGGAGACATTAAAAATGTTGCTAAAGGTTATGCTAGGAACTATTTATTTCCTAGAGGTTTGGCAGTTTTGTGTACTCCTATGGCTATGGCAGATTTTGAAGCTCGAAAAGATGAAATTGAAGAGCGAAAGAAGGCAAAAAGACAGGATGCTGCTAGTATAAAAGAGAGACTTGAAGCACTTGAAATAAAGATTGTTATGCCTGCAGGACCTAATGGTAAATTGTATGGAGCAGTAACCACTCAAACACTTTTTGAAGAACTTCTTAAATGTGGATTTGATATTGAAAGAAGACGAATTGAGATTCAAGGAAACACAATCAAGTCAGTTGGAAATCATACTGCAAGTGTAAAACTTTATGAAAACACTGTCGCTACGTTGAAATTCACAGTTGAGGCTATGATTGAGGAAGAAAAAGAAGAGAAGAAACCTCGAAAATCTCGTAGAGAAAAAGAAGAAGTTAAAGAGAAGGAAGCAGAAGAGAAAACAACAGACTCTTCTTCTGAAAACTAGCATTATTAAATGCAGTAGGTGTTAAGCCTACTGCATTTTTTTTACAATTTTTATAAATCAAAAATATTATTTTTTCTAAAATATCAAAAACTACTCTTTAGCCTGCCTTGACAGTAAGGTGATATTGATATAGGGTGATTGATATGTATGATCACTCAATATGTGAAGTTATTGCTTTATTTAGGCATAATATAGGAGTTGTGATGAGTAATATCAAATGTCGTTGTACCCCCGCCCCAGTGTTATATAATCTATGTTGTTTAGTTCTTTTATTATTCTTAGTTTTTTCTTGTAAGCAAGGAGTTTCTACACAGAATATAGCCCCTTCTACGCCTTCGGATAGTCAATCTACTATTCCTAAAGAGCCAATTGAAGGTGAGGATGGTTTTATAACTATCCCTATTCCACAAAATGGCATAATTGGAAATGCTGAGAAAGGCGTTTTTATTGAGGGAAGAGTTGTGAAACTCTCAGCATTTAAAGCCTCTAAATATGTAGTTACATATAAGCTTTGGAAAGAGGTTCTTGATTGGGCTAAAGGTAATGGCTATGTTTTTGAACGCTTAGGACGACGTGGCAATATTACTGGTGCTCAAACCTCTGAAAAAGAGCCTGTTACATTGATTTCATGGCGAGATTGTATAGTGTGGTGCAATGCTTACACTGAAATGCAAAATGGAAACACTGACGAATGTGTCTATAGAAAATCAGAAAACGATGATACGGTTCTTAAAAATGCGAAAGCCTTTACACTTGTTGGATCTCAGAAAAAATATGAGTGTGATGATGCATTTTTTGATAAATCAAAAAAAGGCTTTCGCCTTCCCACAGAAGCTGAATGGGAATGGACAGCAAGAGGAGGTAAAAACACAGTGTTTTCTGGCACAGATTATGGAAAAGAACTTCTCCTATATGCTTGCTTTATTGATAATTCAAATACTCGTACTTTTGAAGTTGGCACTTTAAGACCTAATGGCTATGGTCTTTATGATATGTCAGGCAATGTGTGGGAGTGGTGCTTTGATATTTATGGAGATGTTGATGGTGGTGAAGTGTTAGATCCAATAGGAGCTACATCTGGTATTTCTAGAATTGCACGTGGTGGTTCATGGTTTAATAAAATTACCCATATGGAAATAACATTCAGGCAGAAAGGTGCTCCAAGCTATGCAGCAAGTCATACTGGTTTTAGATTATTTAAAACACTATAGGATGTTTATTAATTACTTTTAAGGAGAATGTAATGAAAATTATTGTAATTTTTATTTTGTTTATTAACCTTTTTGCATGTAAAGGTGTTGACAATATTGAAGAAAATTTAGAACAAGATGATGGAATGCTGGTGATTCCTCAAGTGGAAATTGTTGGTAAAGAGGCAGGCTATGTGCTTCCTGGTGAGGAAGAAAACTGGAAAGGGGTTTTTCTTGACGGAAGAGTTGTGCATTTAAGTGAATATAAAATTGCAAAGACTGAAACGACATACAAGCTTTGGAAAGAAGTTTATGACTGGGCAATTCAAAATGGTTACAGTATTAAAAATGCTGGTAAGGCAGGTTCGACAGGAAGTGGTAGCGAACAAGAACCTGTAACTTCTATAAGTTGGTATGATGCAATTATTTGGTGTAATGCCTACACAGAAAAGGTTTTTAACTCAACTGAGGAATGTGTGTATAGAAAAAGTGATTCTGATGCTTCCATATTAAAAGATTCAAATAACACAAAAGAGTGTGACAAGGTTTTCTTTGATCAAACAAAGAAAGGATTTCGTCTTCCGACAGAAGCTGAATGGGAATTAGCTAGTAGATATCAAAAAAATGACTCAACGAATGCAGAACAATATGGTAATGTTTATCTAACCAAGTTAGATAGCCTTTCAGGTGCAAAAAAACCAATTGGTTTTGATGGTGTTAATAAAGGAACATCATCATGGGAAAACTTAAAAGATGAGGCTACTCGTGTTGCCGTTTTTGATAAATGGTGGGATGGTAATTCTCTAGTGCAACAAAACCCACCTGTAACAAAAACTGCTCCTGTGGCAAGCAAAGAGCCAAATGGTGTTGGGGCTTTTGATATGTCGGGTAACGTTTGGGAATGGTGCTTTGATATTTATGGGGATGTAGACAAAGGGAATTTTACAGATCCAATAATTGGAAGTAAAAGCTCACTTTCTGGGGCAGGACGTGTGAATCGTGGTGGCTCTTATGCTGAAGATGCTTCTTATAGCTCTTGTGGTTTTCGCTCTGGTTATGACGCACCTAGTTCTGTTCTAGCTTTTATTGGTTTTCGTATTGCACGTAGGAAGTAAAAATGAGACATATATATATAGTTTTCGTAATTATTTTTTTATTTTCTTGTAAGAATCAAGAAATTCCAAAGGGAGTTGATGCACCTGAGATTATAAAAGATTCGTTTCTAGAAGATGAATATGGGATGATATCAGTTCCTCAATGCAAAATAAAGGGAAAAAAAGCAAACTATCCTTTACCAAAAGATAAATATGAATGGAATGGCGTTTTTGTTGAAGGAAGGGATGTAGTTTTAAGTCCATATAAAATTGCAAAAGTTGAAACCACATACAAATTATGGAAAGAAGTTTATGACTGGGCAATTCAAAATGGTTATAAGTTCAAAAATCCTGGTAAAAAAGGCTCTAAATCAAAAGGAAAACCAAATGAAATTAGTACAGAATTAGAACCTGTTACACGTGTGAGCTGGCGTGATTCGATTGTTTGGTGTAATGCTTACACGGCATATACTGCAAATCCTAAAGGAAATGAGGAGCAATGCGTCTATAGAAAAAATAGTAGTGATCCAACTGTTCTAAAGGATTCAAGCAGTGCGGAAGATTGTGACGTAGCCTTTTTTGACCAAACAAAGAAAGGTTTTAGGCTTCCAACAGAAACTGAATGGGAACTGGTGGCTAGATATCAAGGAAAAGACTCAGCAAATGCAGATCAATATGGAGATATATATTTAACTCGTTTAGATAGTGCTTCTGGTGCAAAAAAGCCAATTGGGTTTGATGGTGTGGAAAAAGGTGCATACACTTGGCAAGAACTATGTGAAGAATTAAAAAGTGTTGCTGTCTTTGATAAGTGGTGGGACGGAAGCTCTTATCAAGAACAGAACCCTTCAATCATTAAAACAGCAGAGGTTGGAAATAAAAGAGCAAATACTATGGGAGCTTTTGATATGTCGGGTAATGTTTGGGAATGGTGTTTTGACCTTCATGCAAAAATAGAAAAAGGAGAGTATAGGAATCCTATAGGTTTAACGGGTAATACTCGAATAGTTAGAGGTGGCTCTTGGCTTACAAAAACACCATATTTGACTACTGGACATCGTTTTTCACTTTCTTCTGACAATATTCAAAGCCTTGTAGGTTTTCGAGTTGCACGATATCAATAGATTAGGAGAATGTGAAATTGAAAAAGTTTTATTTAATTATAGGTTTAATTTTTCTAGTGTTCTCGTGTAGACATGGTTCAAAAGATTTGCAAAAAGATGATGTTGATATTGAAGAAAAAAATAAGACATATCTTCTTGAAAATATAAGTTTTAATATGATTTATATAGATGAAGTGCATGCAGGAATTTTAGGTGATGACGCAGAACCTTTTAACAAGCTACATGTAGTGAATCTATCTCCATATTCTATAGCTGAGACAGAGGTTACACAAGAATTATATGAAAAAGTGATTGGAAACAATCCTAGTAATTTTCAAGGTGATGATGAGGATAAAAAAATTCAAGAAGGTGAGGAGCAAGGAAAGAGAGCTGTTGAATCGGTCAGCTGGTATGATGCTGTGTTTTTTTGCAACGAGCTCACAAAACGTGTGAATGGTGGCTCTGATGTTGAATGTGTTTATACAATAACAGACATAGAGAGAAATCATCCTAAAAATCCACTTTCAATTTCAAAAGCTAATGTCGTACAAGACATAACTAAGAAGGGTTTTCGCCTTCCTACAGAAGCTGAATGGGAATGGGCTTGCAGGGCAGGTACACAAAATAAGTATTCAGGATGTGAGAAAGATGAAGAGTTAAATGATTATGCTTTTTATTATGAGAATTCTAATGTTAGAAGCCATGAAGTGAAAAAAAAGAAACCAAATGCATTTGGTATTTATGACATGAGCGGGAATGTTGGAGAGTGGTGTTATGATTCTTATGCTGAAAAAGTGTTGCTTGATGGAAAAAATCCTAAAAATGAAAATGGAAAAGAAAAGATTATAAGAGGTGGTTCTTTTAATGCAGATCCTATAGGGTGTACCAAGAGTGTGCAAGGGCACGCAGAGCCAGTTTTTATCTGGTTTTCCACAGGTTTTCGCATTGCTTGTAGCTCAGTTTCAGGAAGTTCAAAACCTACTCAAGGGAAGGAATATACTGTCAATTTTGAAGTTGTAGGTGATGGTGGTTCTTTGAAAGCCATTAGTGATGGTAGGGAAGTGTATTCTAATACTGTGTTGCCTCATGGTTCTTGCATAGAGTTTTTAGCAACTCCTTCTGAAAATTACAAAGTTGATGAGTGGGAAGGTGTGAAAGTAACACCTAAAGATTCAAATAAAGCCACAGTAATATTAACAAAGGATTTGAGTGTAAAGGTAAAATTTGTTGCTAAGCAAGGAGTCGTAGAAGATTCGAATGGGCTTATAACTATTCCTGTTCCAAAAGAAGCTATAGTAGGGGAAGGTAATAGTGGTGTTTTTGTAAGTGGACGAAAGGTGATTTTAAGCCCATATAAAATTGCAAAAACTGAAATAACATACAAGCTTTGGAAAGAAGTTTATGACTGGGCAAAAACAAAAGGCTATTCTATAGCTAATGAGGGTGAAAAGGGTTCAGGAGATGACTTTAATGAGACAGAACCTGTAACTCGCGTAAGCTTTAGGGATGCAATCGTTTGGTGCAATGCCTACACAGAAAAAATCTTTAATTCAACTGAAGAATGTGTGTATAGAAAAAAAGATTCAGATCAAGTGATAAAAGATTCAAGTTTAGCAGAAGTTTGTGATACAGCTTTCTTTAATAAGTCAAAAAAAGGTTTTAGGCTTCCTACTGAAGCAGAATGGGAATGGGCTGCAAGGGCAGGAGATGAAAAAACTACATATTCAGGAACAAATGATGAAACTGAATTAGAAACTTATGCTTGGTATGAGAAAAATTCAGACTATAAGAGTCACATTGTGGCAACAAAAAAAGCAAATGGTTTTGGATTATATGATATGTCAGGTAATGTGTGGGAATGGTGTTTTGATTTTTGGAGTGGTGTAGTCATAGCTGAAAGCGAGGTTGTTACAGATCCTGTCGGAAGTGTAAAAGATGATTGTCGCATTTTTAGAGGTGGGTCTATTATAGATATCTTTGAGGATTGCACTTGCAAAACTAGATCTGCTGATACCCATGATAGGTTGAGTAATAACGTAGGTTTTCGTGTTGCTCAGTATCTTTAGGATGAATGTTATAAAGTGAGGAAAATAAATGAAAAAGGTAAGTTTTCTTTTATTATGTTTGATTTTTCTTTTTAGTTGTAAAAGTGGTGTGAATGGTGGTGATAATGATGTAGAAGTTGAAAAAGATAAAGAATTTTCTGTTGATGGAATAAAATTTAAAATGATTAGAATTCCCTCTACTAACGGTGTTTTGCTAGGTAGTGATGAACAAGAAGATAATAAGCCTCATACTGTGGCTTTGAGTGAATATTGGATTAGTGAAACAGAGGTTACTCAAGAGCTTTATGAAAAGGTTATTGGGATGAATCCTAGTCACTTTGTGCCTCCATATTATCCTCATGCTAAAGGAGAAACCCAAGAAAAAAGACCAGTGGAACAAGTGAGTTGGTTTGATGCTGTGTTCTTCTGCAATGAACTTACAAAAAAGGTGAATGATGGCTCAGATTCTGAATGTGTTTATACCATTACAGATATAGAAAAAACTGATGCTGAAAGACCTCATGTTATAACAAATGCAAAAGTTACTGTTGATTGGAGCAAGAAAGGTTTTCGCTTGCCTACAGAAGCTGAATGGGAAAGAGCTGGAAGAGGCAAAGAGTTAACTAAATATGCTGGAACAAATGATGTGGAAAAATTAGATGAATATGCTTGGCATAAATCAAATTCAGGTGAAACGAGCCATCAAGTAGCAACAAAAAAGCCAAATTCTTTTGGGCTTTATGATATGTCAGGAAATGTATGGGAGTTTTGCTGGGATTGGTATTCAAAAAATATGCCAGAAGGAGTTTTGGAAAACCCAAAAGGAAGTGCTACAGGCACTGATAGGGCTTTGCGTGGTGGAGCTGTGACTTGTGTTGAAGACCCTGGTCATGCTCTTTCATATAGAACTTATTTTGCACCACAGTTTGACGGATTAGATTCGGGAATTAGATTAGCTTCAAGCTATTAATTTTTTAAGGAGTTTTTAATGTGTATGAAAAAATATATTAAAGTATTTATGCTTTTTCTATTTATTATTGTAGGTTGTAAGCAAAAGACTGATGTTTTACAAGTTGATGACTCAAAAGTTCACTATGAAGATGATGGTGAATTTGTAAAGGTGCTTCCTCCAGAAACGGGAATTATTGGAAAGAATATTGAGTACCCTTTGGAAGATGATAAAAGCTATTGTAGGGGGGTGTTTATAGAAGGAAGAGAAGTTATTTTGAGTCCATATAAAATTGCAAAAACAGAGACCACATACAAGCTTTGGAAAGAGGTGTTGGATTGGGCAAAACTTAATGGCTATGTTTTTGTAAATGAAGGGAACAAAGGTTCTAGAGACGATGGTTCAGGCAGTGAGGATGAGCCTGTAACAAAGGTTAGTTGGAATGATGTGATTGTTTGGTGCAATGCTTACACTGAAAAACAAAATGGAAACACTGACGAGTGTGTATATAGAAAATCTGAGACAGAGCCTTCGGTGGTTAAAGATGCAACTAAAACTGATATTTTAAAAGA
The DNA here is from genome assembly GCA_963543085.1 of uncultured Treponema sp. Taxonomy (GTDB): domain Bacteria; phylum Spirochaetota; class Spirochaetia; order Treponematales; family Treponemataceae; genus Treponema_B. The sequence goes on from CAUUAF010000056.1 coordinate 9,024, forward strand.
TGTCTTCTTTAACCAAACAAAAAAAGGTTTTCGCTTACCAACAGAAGCTGAATGGGAATATGCAGCTCGTTTTCAAAAAAATAAAGAAAACGCTGAAAAATATGGTGAAGTGTTTCTTACTAAATTGGATAGTGCTTCGGGAGCAAAAAAGCCAATTGGTTTTAAAGGTGTGCAAAAAGCTTCATACACATGGGAAGAATTAAGAGATGAACTTAAAGCTGTTGCGAATTATGAATTTTATTTTAATGGAAGTGATGATGTTGACTTGGATGATGCTGTGTATAACGAAACAGAAAGAGTAGCAAGTAGAAGAGCAAATGAAGTTGGCGTTTTTGACATGAGTGGAAATGTGAATGAGTGGTGTTTTGATTTTTATGCTGAAGTAGAAAAAGGTAAGGTGGAAAATCCAGTGGGAGAAAGAAAGTATATAGATGATCGTGTGAATAGAGGTGGTTGTTATGGAAATACTGCTATTCTTTGTAGTGTTGGAAGGCGTGCATCTTGTTCTCCGATTTATGCTAATTATGATATGGGCTTTAGATTGGCTAAAACAAATTGAGGAATGAAAAAAAGTGAAAAATTTGAAGGCATTACTAATTTTATGTTTATGTTTATTTGCATGTAAGCAAGTTAAAACAACACAGAATGAAAAAGCTGTTTACGAAGAAGAAAGTGATTTTGTTGAAATTCCTTCTACAACAATAGTAGGTAAGAATCCTATTTATCATCTTAGCACTACAGAGCATTATTGGAAAGGTGTTTTTATAGAAGGAAAAGAAGTCGTTTTAAGTTCATATAAAATTGCAAAAACAGAGACTACATACAAGCTTTGGAAAGAAGTGTTGGACTATGCAAAGGCTAAGGGATATATTTTTGCAAATGAAGGATTAAAAGGTGCTAGAAATGATGGGGCTGGTGATGAAAAAGAGCCTGTAACTACCGTGAGTTGGTGGGATGCAGTTATTTGGTGCAATGCCTATACAGAAATGAAAAATGGTAGCGAGGCAGAATGTGTTTATAGAATAAGTGAAACTGATACTTCTATATTAAAGAATGCAACAAATAAAGATGCTTCTAGTAGTGTTTTTTTTGATAAATCAAAAAAAAGGTTTTCGTCTACCTACAGAAGCTGAATGGGAATATGCGGCTCGTTTTCAAAAAAATGAAGAAAATGCTGAAAAATATGGTGAAGTGTTTCTTACTAAGTTGGATAGTGCTTCGGGAGCAAAAAAGCCAATTGGTTTTGAAGGTGTGGAAAAAGGTTCATTCACATGGGAAGAATTGAGAGATGAATTAGCAGTTTTTGCGGTGTATGGGCAATGGTTTAATGGAGATGATATGGTGGAACAAGAACCGAAGGTGCAGTGTACACAAACTGTGGCAAGCAAAAAGGCAAATGAGCTAGGCCTTTTTGATATGAGTGGGAATATTACTGAGTGGTGTTTTGACTATTTTGGAAGAATTCAAGCAGGAAAAGAGAAGGACCCAATAGGAGCTGGACTTCTTGCAGGAGCTACCCGTAGTACAAGAGGAGGGAGTTGGGCTGATGAAGCTGTGGACTGTAGCGTTGGAGTAAGATATGGAGCTCCAGCAATAACTGCAGAAAGTGATTTAGGATTTAGAATTGCAAAATATAAATAAGGAGAAAAAAATGAGAAAGTATTTTTTATCAACTGTATTGTTTTTAGTTTTTTCATGTGTGTTTTTTTCATGTAAGAATAATAAAAATGATACATTACCAGAAGATGTTAAAATTGTAATACAAGCTAGTGATGTGATAACAGTCAATAAAAACGTTCTCACATTAAAAAAAGGAGCTAAATGGCTTGATGTTAAAAAAGAAGCTAGTGAAGCTATCACAGTTAAAGAAAATTATATAGTTCAATGGTATTTAGAAAATAAAGATGGAGAATTATTGGAAGATAGCTATGAGTTCAAAAAAGACACGACTATATTTGCTCTTGCAAAAGAAGATTTAGTCAAACTAACAATCAAAGCTTCTAGTAACATTACCATCAAGAATTCTCACATAGAGGTTATAAGAGGAACTAAATGGAAGGATGTTAATGCTAGTAGTTCTATTGATGTACCAGAAAAGTATGTAGTTCAATGGAAATTAAATGATGAGAATGGTAATGATTTGCAAGATGATTATGTCTTTGATGTGAACATGACTATTTTTGCTCTTGCAAAAGAAGATTTAGTCAAACTAACAATCAAAGCTTCTAGTAACA
>CAUUAF010000057.1:0-11082 GCA_963543085.1 uncultured Treponema sp.
TACCACAAAGTCCTAATGTCTTTCACCCAGAAAAGCCAAGTGCTGTAGGTTCTAGGAATTCATTAGCACAGGATTACAGAGATCAGCAAAAGGAAGTAAACCAGCTGATAGAAGAAGAGACAAACAAAATCATGCATCACCTAAATACAAAGCTACCAAAAGAGGTTTTGGAAAAGCTTGATGTTATGGGGTCTCTTAAAGAAAAGCTATATAACTATTTCAATCAGAATTACCAAAATATGTTTAATAGATATATGGTAACTGCTGAAGATGAAATGCTAAAAAAAGTTAGGGGCTTTATTGACAGAGAAGAGATGAAAGTTTTGGATAGATACACTCCAAAAGAAATTGCAAATCTTCTTGATGCAGTTGGTGGTGCAGATAAATTCAATACAGGTGAAATAGAAAAATCTATTGTTAATATGTATGGTCATTTGCAAGGACATGTTCAACGAGGTGTTAATGATCTAGAAACACTAACAAATTCATTGCTTAGACAAAAAACAGATGTTGGTGCTTTTGTAAGAGGTGAGAATGCATATTCAATTGTGAAATGCGCCTTCAAAGATAATTTATACAAACCTAAAACTGTTACTGATGTTAAGCTATCAGTTAATATTTTGGACACAGAATTAATTAGTCCAATATTTCAATATCAAGCAACAGTTGAATATTTAATTAAAGACCTATTAACTAATTATTATATGGATTCAATTGATAAAGAAATTGAAAAAATAAAAGATGAGAGAATTGATGCAGGCCTTGATGAAATGTCTGATGGCACTATAGTTTTTGAAAAAATGAAGAAAGTGCTTGATCTAACTGATGATGATGTAGAGAATCCAAAAAGTAAAAGATACGATATCGTTTCAAAGTTATTGATGGAAAAGATTAATAATTTACGTGCAGAAATTGATCCTGAAACTTTTGACCAGTTGAATATTAGAGAAAATCTAAAGAAGATTATTGATCTTGAAAATATTAGGAATAGAGGTTTTAACACTGCTGTTAATTCTCTAACTTCAATATTGGATACATCAAAGATGGGATATCAATATATTGAAAATCTTAAAAATGCACGTGAGCTTATTTTACGTGAATATGATGACACAGATATTTCTGCATTGCCTGATGAAAGATATCAAATAAGATTAAAATATTTTGACAACGCACAACTTATAGCTGAAAGGCAAGCCTATGAAGTGATGGTAGCTTCTTTCCAAACAAAAGTGGAACATTTATGGGATGTCCTAAACGCTAAGTATGATAAATCTAAATCTAATTTTAAGATCAAAGACTTTGATGACCTTGCAAAGAGTTATAAAAATTATATTAAAAACAATTATAAGTTGCCTAAAGGTGAGCCTGCATATGAAGATATAGATCATGCTTGGGATGAGATATCTTTTGTAAAAACTCCTGAAACAGAAGTTGAAAAAATGAATAGAACTTTTGTATATGAAAAAGATAAAATTAGACGAAAGCTAATTATTATGAGACAAAAGTTAAAAGATATGTATGACTATCAATACCCAATTGAAAGACGTATTTTGGAAGATAGACTAGAGTTTCTTGAATCTGAGTTTAATAAGTTTGACTATTTAATAAACCCATTCCATATACAACCTGGCTTGTTACTTGATATCGATATAACTTCTATCAAACGTAAAAAAGCAACTCTTGATGGTATGGCAAATGTTTTGAATGAATTTTTACATGGAGTTTCTAAAGGCTTTGCAGACGCTGCTTTTGCTTCTTTCTCACGAAGACGTTCAACAGTACGCTCTGATATAGCACAAAGTTTTGCTTCAGATGACAGCAATAAGATTCATTCTGCTAGCAACAAAACTCAATATCTTGATATGCTAAATTCAACCCCAGTTATGGATGTGTCCGTTCCTGAAGTTGCAACTCCTGAGAGTTTACCATCTCCTAATACAAAGAAAACAAAAAAAGTAGGAGCTGTGGATAAAGCAAAACAAGACAAGTCTAATAAGAAAAAAACTAAAACAAAAATTAAAGAGATATAATTATTTTTTTTATTTTTGAAAAGCTATCCTATATGAACTATTATATAGGATAGCTTTTTTATTACAACAAAGAGCTTATTATTCATATTTAAGGACCATTGATGATGAAAACTAATTATTATGCACTAGCTAGAAGAGATGATGTGAACATTGCTGTTCGCTATATATTAGCAATAAATGATATAATAGATGAGTGTTCCAAAACTCAAAATATTGCTGATATTATATCCAATATGATTAAAGATGAGAGACTGGAATCAGAAGAAGTTAAGCCTATTCTTTCGAGTTTGCTACTTGATAAATGGAATTATAAGGTTCGTTCAATAAACCTTTTTAAGACTTTGGAAAATCCAGAAAGTTTTATAGAGAACATTAGCAAATGGAATGGTATTGATATTGTGCTAGGTTATGAACATCCAGAACTAGGATTTTTAGCAATTAACCCAAAAAATCAATCATCAAAAATAGTACTTGAAACTTTAAAAAAAAATGAACTTTTAACAGTATACATTGGACTTAAAGATGAAGGAGTAATATCAGAAAAATTAGCAAGTGCTACTTTCAAAACTATTTTCTCACTGATAGAAAACAGGAAAGCTAATCCTCCTAAAGAACTATTGAATGGTAAATTTGAATATATAGAAAAAAAACAAACTAAATCATCAAAAACAAAAAAACTTAAAATAGCTAAAAATAAAGATGAAAATATTATACCTAATGATGAGAATACACAATTAAAAATGTCACATCTTATTTCTGTTGTGGTTTCAAACGAGTTATTTCATAATGGTAATGTTGAAGCATGGAAACGTATTATTACAAGTTATTGTGCTAAATATACAAATGCAAAAGTTGTTATTTTTTATGAAGGAGAACATATTACCAATATCAATACATTATTCAAGTGGGGAAAAGTGAAGCATGGGAGTAGTATACAGTTTGCAGTAATTTCTGATGCTTATAAGAATTTATCAAAACTTGCAAAATATTTAAAGGAAGGTGCAAGCCCTCGTTTTGAAGCTTTTTTGCATGGCACTCCAGACACTATTCTTGCCTTATTCTAAATTGAAAAAATCTATTTTCTACATGATTATTACATTAAGGATGTTTTACAAATGAAACAAAAATCTATACACTTTATAAATCAAAATCAGTCGATAACCTTAGACAACTCACTATTGGGTATTAGAGGAAAAGAAATTAATGAATTATCTAGTTTTAAACTACCTGTTTTGCCTTGCATTTTAATGGATTCAAAAATTACAAAAACACTAGAAAATATTAAAATATACTCAAGCCTTATTCCATATATTAAGAAATTTGAAGAAGAACTAAAAAAAGTTTATAACAGTGAAACCGAACCAATGTTATTAAAAATAGTTATATCTTCAAATTTATTAATCGCAAACTATCCAATATTGCATAATTTTGGACTCACAAAAAAAACAATAAAAGGGTTTGAAGAAAAAGTAGGTAAAGATTTTGCAAGTCACGAAGTACTATTTCTATTAAATGGTGTTTTAACCATTTATCTAAAAATTGCAGAGCTAGAAAACAAAGAAAAAAATGAATTAGTGGCAAAATCAGAAGAGATCAAAGCTTTATTAAAGCTAGAAAAAACAACAAAAGGTGCTATTACAATAATGGAAGAAGCTGAAAACCTGCTTCCAAAAGATTTTTTCGAAGATGCTACAATTCAACTCGAAGAAATATTAAAGCTAATTAGTTATATGTTAAAACTAGAAGACGAAGATGTAGCTATTTTACTTCAACCAATGGTTTATGGTAATTATGGAAAAAATTCATACTCAGGTTATTTTTTTAGTCGCAACATTATTACAGGTGAAAAGAAAATACAAGGTAATTTTTTTCAAAACATGTTTAATGAGCAATATGCAAATGGAACTGATATCAATTTGATTGAAAGTAATTTTTTGAAAAAACTAGAATCAATTGGAGCAACTCTAGAAGATAAAACAAAAGAAATTAGAAATATACATTTCACTATAGAAAACGGAAAACTCTGGCTTATTGATCAACGTTCTGTGAAAGGAATCACAACAATGGCTTCAATCCTTTTTCTTTTAGATTTGCATAAGAGGAAAATTATAGATGCAAAATATCTAATTAAAAATATTCGTCCAGAACAATTAAATGAAATTTTACATCCAATAATTGATGTTGATAGCACAAAAGAATTAGAAAAATCCATTGGTGGAATAGCTGGTGCTGCAGGAGCTACAACTGGTAAAGTTTATTTTTCTGCAAATAGTTTAATAGAAGCACAAAAAAAAGCAAAAAGAGAAAATAAAAATATTAATTGTATTCTGTGTATGTCCGCAACTTATGCTGGTGATGTTAAGGCAATTGAAGTTGCAAAAGGAGTACTCTCAAGCGAAGGAGGTTATGCAGCACATGCATCCGTTGTTTCTCGTCAATATGGAAAAATATCTCTTGTTCGTCCTGATATGAAAGTATTAGATAAAAAAGCCATAATTGATGGACATGAAATACATGAAGGTGATGAAATTACATTAAGCGTGGTATATCATGGAGATTCTGTTATTTACTTTGGCAAGGCAAAGCTTATAGAAGGAGATATAGAAAGCACAGGTTTATCAGAGCTTATAAAAATTACATCTTCTTTTATTAAAGGTTTTCATGTGAGAGCCAATGCTGATTCAACAAAAGATGCTAAAAAAGCAATTGAAATGGGGGCTTATGGAATTGGACTTTGTAGAACAGAACATATGTTTTTTGATGAAAAAAGAATCAATATATTTAGAGAGATGATTCTTGCAAAAAACACTGTTGAAAGGGAGAATATTCTAAAAGAACTAAAACGAATGCAAATAGATGATTTCTATAATATTTTCAAGGTTATGCAAGGAAGAGAAGTAAATATTCGATTGTTAGATGCACCACTCCATGAGTTTCTACCCCATAATGATTCAGAGCTAGATGAATTTGCAAATCATCTAAAAGCTGTTGGAAAAGACTATGACAAATTAGAATTAAAATCATCAATCGAGACACTTTCTGAAATTAATCCTATGCTAGGACATCGTGGTTGCAGAATTGCAGTTTCATACCCTGAAATATATGCAATGCAAGTAGAAGCAATCTTTGAAGCTTCATACAAAGCACAAAGAGAAGGAATTAGTAGCAAAGTTGAAATAATGATTCCATTGGTTATGAACTTTAGAGAATTGAAACAAATTGCATTCGGAAAAAAGATAGAAGGTCATTCTTATTTAGGCATAATATCTATAGAAGAAAACTTACGTGCGAAATTTAAAAATGCTAAATCTGATTATAAAATTGGCACTATGATTGAGCTTCCAGCAGCCTCTTTAGGAGCTGGTGAAATTGCACGTTATGCACAATTTTTCTCGTTTGGAACGAATGATTTAACTCAAACTACATTAGGTCTTTCACGAGATGATTTTAATAGTTTTATGCCTGATTATAGTATGTATGATTTAATTGATAACAATCCTTTCGCAATATTAGATGAAAGGGTTAAAGAATTGATTCAAATCGCTATCACTAGAGGAAGGCTAACTCGACCTGATCTCACCTTTGGCCTTTGTGGAGAACACGGAGCAAGAGCAGAAAATATTAAGTTTTTTATGGAAGTAGGTGGAAATTACGTTTCATGTTCTCCATATGCTGTACCTATTGCATTGCTTGCCATAGCACAAGCTGAAATTGAAAGACTTGAAAATATGAATTAAATTCTTTTTTACTATTAATTGCTTCATTGTGGAATTAATTAATAGATCCTTAAAAATATATTCATATTTTTTTACATAATACCGAAATATTAGAGAATGAAAAGGCAGATTTTATTTATATTTTCACTAATTTTTTTCCTCTCGTTTGTATCACCTGCAGGTTCATATTTTGTCAGGTATAAAGAGCAGTATTATAAACTATATCATATTCATTTAAAACAACATTCAGATGATATATTAGAGAATATCTACTATCTTGAAAAAGCTATAAAAGCTGATTTTTGCAATCCTCTTTATGCACTTGCAACAATAAAAGATGAGAAAGATTGGGAAAAGTATCGCTATCTTTTTCTTATGCATCTAAATTTAAAGATGGTAGAGCAACATTTACGTCTTGCAAATAGGTACGATAAAAAAGAGGCTTTTTTTTATAACTACCCATGGAAAGAGCAAAATATCGATAGTTTGAATAAGGCAGAGCAGATTTATAAAACTTCGCTTGTTTATTGGGAAGAGGCAAAATTATGGGCAGAAAAAGCAAATGTACCTGCTTTTAAATTTTTGTTTTTGGATAAAGTTCAGTATTGGGAAGATGAAAAAGAAGCTATGGTCACAGGAAAATTGAATTATGAAAAAACTGTAAATAGAAATTTACGTCGATTAGAAAACGTTAAACAAAAATTTTTGACAATGGATGAAAATACATATTAGATGATGTGGAGATAATAATGAAGGTTGCTATTTTTTATGATTCTTCAAATGCTTCCAAAGCAAACATGGTAAAAGATATAGTCATTTCTAATAAATGCAGTGTTATTTTGTATGATGAATCTTCGCAGACTTTGTATGATATTCACAAATTGATGAAAGACGTTACACATATAATTTTTATATGTGAAGATTTTCTTGAAAAACAAGCTAGTTTTGTTATGGGGTATGCTATTGGTGCAGAACTGCCTATAGTTTTGATAAGTGATAATTGTAAAATAGAAAAGGAGTGGCTTAATCTATTTAAGGTTTTCGCAATTGATGCATTTGATTCTTACTTTAAACTAGAAAAAAAGCGGTTTAAAGAAATTGAAACAAAAGAAAAAGCTAAACGTAAACTGTTAGATAAGGGATATTCGTTATTTACATCTAATTATGTGCAAGCGGTTGTAAATAACGATGTTGATACTGTGAAACTATTTATAAAAGCTGGGTTTAGTGCTTCAGAGTTAGATGAGCTTGGAACCCCCGTCCTTTCATTAGCAGTAAGAGAAAGACATATTGAAATGGTAAAAACCTTGCTCAAAGAAGGAGCTTTAGTTGATGCATCATCAAAGGATAGAAATTATACGGCCCTAATGGATGCAGCCCAAATTGGAGAAGTGCAAATTGCTAAAATCTTACTAGAACATAAAGCGAATCCAAATATTCAAAGTAAAGATGGGCAAACAGCCCTAATCCTAGCTGTTGGTAGGCAAGATGTTGAAATTATAGAAATGTTACTAAAAAACAAGAGTGACTATAACCTTAAAGATTCTATGGGAATGTCTTCGTTAGATTATGCAAATCTTTTCAGAAATGAAGGAATATTAAAACTATTCGATAAAGCTACTAAGAATTAAAAAAAGAGATCTCTAAAAACAAGTCTTGAATAAATATCTTTTAGAGATCTCATTATATTAACTATTCTGTCTTAAACTTACCAACTTCAAGAACAAGTCGATCGATACTTTCTTTGTTTTTTGTTGCAATGCTCAATGAATCTTGCGTTGCGTCATTGATCAACTCTACTTGTGAATCCACTTCTTGCATACTATTTTTAAGTTCTAGAGTAAGTTCTTGCAAACGAGTTGTTTCATTTATGATCTTCTCTCCTCCAACAAGCATCTCATTAGAATTAGTTTTGACTGTACTTGTTATTTCATTTATATCCTTAATTAGAGTCCAAATCAAGTTACTATTTCTTTCTTGCTCATTCATGGCATCAACTACACCAGCAATCAAACCATTAACTTTACTTGAATATGTAGAAATAAAATTAAATTTTTCAACGGTGCTAGAAGCTGCATTAGCCAGTACCTCAATCTCATCTGTAAGATTTTTAAGTGTTGTAGAAATCTTCTTACCTTGCAAATTAGATTCTTCTGCTAAGTGTCTAATTTCCAAAGCAACAACAGCAAAACCTTTACCTGCCTCACCTGCATGAGCTGCCTCAATTGCTGCATTCATTGCCAAAAGGTTGGTTTGACTTGCTATGTTTTGAACTACAGTACTAGCTTCAAGCAAATCACCTGAAGCTTCTTTAATGCCTTGCGAGATATCATTTGCCTTTATAAGAGTTTGTCTTCCATCATTAGTGGCCATAGATAAATTTTCTATAGCATCTTGAGTTTCTTTAACATTACCATCAACAACTTCAATACTAGTTTTCATCTTATCAAACGAAGAAAAAGCCTCTTGCACAGCTACAACTTGCTTTTCCACACTTTCACTTGAAAGACGTAGATTTTCAATAATTTGGATTATAGCAGCATTTGTTTCTGCAATACTTTTCTCTTGCACCAAAAAATCATTTTTCAATTCTTCAATACTACCTGTTATCTTTGATGTAAAATTGCTAACAGAAAGCATATTACTTTCAAGATCGGAACCAACCATTCCCATTTCATTTGAATCAAGTCCTATCTTATGTATTGAATTACGAAGTTTTAAGATAGTTTCGTTGAAATAATAAGAAAGCATTGTAGTTTCATATTCCCCAGTAGGAGGAAGATTTATAGTTAAGTCCCCTTCCCCACGTGCTATATTACGCAATGAAGAACTAACCCTATCTATTGAACGTACAATTCTAAGTGCAAGAAGGAAGCCCACAGCAATTGCTAAAAGAAGCATTGAAGAAATAATAACTATAAAAGTTTGAATAAGAGAACGGATGTTATTTGCTGTAAATTCAGCTGATGGAGCCGTAATAAGCAATATCCAACCTGTATATTGCATTTTTGCTGTTGCAGATATGTGTTTTATTCCATCTATCTCTGAGATATTAACTAATAACTTATTTGACGAAAGAGCTGTTCTTAAAAAGTTAGAAGCTTCAGAATCAGCTGAGCCCAATAGTTCTGTAAAAACACTTTTGTATAAAATTTCTGGTTGCCTATTACCTAAAATAACACCATCTTGACTTAAAAGATATGCAGAACCTGTTTTTCCGACAACAATATCACTAATTAAATTAGAAAGTGAATCTCCTAAAATTGTAGCTGAAATAATACCAGAGATTTTACCCTGCATATCTTTAAATGGAATAACAACTTTCGAAGTATATCTTTTTGTAGAAGATGATAAACTAGGTTCTGTAACCATATATTTACCATTTCTTGCCTTAATAAACCAATCAGTTTCTAAAACATTTTCAATGCTACCATCTGTTTTGTATAATATACCATCCAAGCCTGCAATCCCAAAATCTAACCATCCACGCTGTTTTAACATTTGTATTTCGTTCTTAAAAAGCTCAATTTTTTCCTTATATGGAACATCTTCATCTTGAATTTGAGGAAGATTAGAAAATGTTTCAAGACGTCCGAACATTGACGCAGCACGCTCGTTAAGAATGCGTGAAGAAGAAAAGGATAATTCTTTCAAAAAATATTCTGTGTTTCTAGTTAGATAAAACGAAGCTAAAACTATAGAAACAATACAAAGAATTGAAAGAATAGAAAACGCAAAAAGCGTAAAATCCACTATCATCTTATTTCTAATTGAAAAAAACTTTAACCTTTTATTGATTACAAATTCGTTTTTCATTGCTATTCCCTCAATGTATTATTTGCATTTGAAACAAACTGATTTAAAACTTTTTGAGTGTTTTCACCACGTCCCATAGCCTTTAACGCTTCATTCCAGTGCTGCCTCATTTTTGAGAAGCCCGAAATATTATTGTAATACTGACCAAAAAAACGTTGCAACACTGAGTTATATAGTATTTCAGGGTCTGTATATTCAATTTCAACCTTAGAACTTGCTGGGAAACCACCTGTTGCATTAACTAATTTTGTAGCCCAAACTTCATCAGTTGCCATAAATTTCACAAGTAACTTTGCAGCACTAGCTTTTTCTTTATTATTATTGTTAAAAATACAAGCCCCACCAGCCAAAAATTCTAGAAGCGGAGCTGTGGAATCATTTGGGAAAGGCATGTATATAGGTGTAAAATCTTTTCCTTTGTAGTTACGTTTCCCATTATACATTTTATTAAGTTGTGGAGAATATAGAATTGTATGAGCCGCATTTGATTCGGTAAACATTTTAATTGCGTCATTAGAAGTAAGTTCTGCTCCATCAAGCAAAAGACCTTCTCTAATAGCATTAAAAGTCCAATCCATGTTATCAACTGCATTCTCAGAATTAAAAATATAGCTTGAATAATCTGGATTTAATAAATCTGCATGACCTCTAAGGTTGACTAAAAATGCTCTAGTTCCCTGATCTCCTCCTTGATTCTTATAATAAAAGACACCAGGAGTTTTACCACTAGGTAATTTTTCTTTTAGTTCTCTCAAAAGAGTTTCATATTCTTCCACATTCCATTGTCTATCTTTTCTATTATATGGCAATAAATGGAGTAATCCCATATCCTCTAGCATTTCTTTGTTAAAAGCCATTGAAAAAGCTCCTTCGTGCATGGGATACATATATGTTCTTCTATCTTTTCCTTGAGAAACTGAGAGAAGCCCTACAGTTATATACGGTTTTTCTGTAGCAAGGATATCATCAAGAGGCAAAAGCAATTCTTTGTTTGCAAAAACTATAATCCTACCTGGTGCATCATAAAACACATCAGGAAAAGAATTATTTTTCATCGCTTCATCAAGTTTCGCCTGTCCATCATTAAAACTCAACAATGTATAATTTACTTTGATAGAAGGATATTTTTCTTCAAAAGCTTGTATCAAAGATCTTTCAAAATCCCCTTCTATTCCACTTTCGGAAGTGAAGTTAGGAAAAGTCCAAAAGTCAATTTCTGCTTTTGGAACATCATCACTTTCATTAACACAACCTATAAAACTCACCACAAGAACAGTCATAACAAGAAAAAATATCCTGTTATAATTAAAACCTTTCATAGAAACCTCTTCAGCTTTAGACTACTGATCGGTAAACAGTGTATCATAAATTAAAAAAAAAGTCCAAAATGTATACTATAAAGAAAATAGATATTCTAAAAAATAGTATTATTTATAAGTTATATAATAAAAGATTTCTCGAAGATTTGTATTTTAACTCAGATTGCAGTTTATATATTTAGGCTTTCCATAATATTTTTT
>CAUUAF010000058.1:0-10860 GCA_963543085.1 uncultured Treponema sp.
GAGATTATGAAAATATTTTTTATCAAAAGAAAATTCGCCTTTAACATATTGTGCTATGCTTATTGTGCGTTGTTGCCCATCTAAAAGTTCAAAACTATCATCACTATTTTTAACCCAATACATAACATTTAAAGGGAAGTTTTTCATTATTGTGTTGATTACAGCTTCTCTTTTTTCATCTTTATAAACAAATTCCCTTTGATATTTTGGACGAATATTAAGCTTGCCCGAAAAACCGAAAACCCCTTCTTCTTGCGTATCAGAATAGCCTTCAACAACATCTTTTATTGGAATTTCTGTTAGAGAGATATTCATATTATTTCTTCCTTCTAATTATAATTCTAGCATATATTTCTTTGCCATTTATTGTAAAGCGTTTACCCGGTTTTGGGTTATCTTCTACGTATCGATCAATTCCAATAATCTCAAATTGGTCTGGGTTATATTTGTCTAAAAATGTGATTGGAACTCCCATTTTCTCACAATAATCAATAGGAATATTTACAGTTTTATCTATATTTATTGCATCATAGCTATCATATTTAGGATATTCTTCTGGTGTGTATTGCTTCCATAATAAGATATCTTCATGACGTTTTTCTATATCTAAATTGGTAAACCAATTAACACCTGAAACTCTTATCATACCTTCTTTATGGGGGCTAGCTGTTGCATAGTCTTCATATTTTTCATTTATAAAAAAGCCTGCTCCCCCACTAAAACCAAAACCTAACCAAAGTTTATTTTCTTTTATGAGCTTAAATATCTCTTTGTAACTAATTGCATTTTGATGTACCACAATCACAAACTTCTTTTCATATTCAATCAACTGAGCCATATATTCCCGAAACAGACTAAATGGAGGATTTGTCACCACTATGTCTGCCCTCTTTAATATTTCTATGCACTCGGCACTTCTAAAGTCCCCATCACCTTTCAGCTCATTCACTTTAATCTTATCAAAACTATCTATGTTTCCTCCTCCTTCATATTCAATCCATACTGCTTTTTCACTATTATTTTGACAATCTATCTCTTGGCTCTTGTAGCAAGTTGTAATTAGCTTTTTTAGTCCAAGATATTCAAAATTAAGATAAAAATATTTGAAGAAGTTACTCACTCGTGGATCATCACAATTGCAATAAATCACCTTCCCCCTAAAGTGTTCTTTGTAATGCTTGAGTTCTCTTTCTATATCACTTAGTTGAGTGTAAAACTCATCATTTTTTGTTTTTTTAGCATTATTTAAACACTTATTACTTGCCATATCGTCTCCAAAATTGAGTAATTCATACATAGTAAGAAACAAATAAAAAAGCCCTCAAACCTTTAGGGTTTTGAGGGCTCTTATCACCATACTTTTAATATTCTAAAAATAGAAAGACTTGTATGCCTTGTATGCCATGTAGAGATCTGCCTTACTAGCAAGCTCATAAGGACCATGCATAGAAAGAACTGGTACACCACAGTCTACAACCTCTGTTCCATACCTTGCAATAATATATGCAATAGTACCTCCACCTCCTGCATCAATCATACCAAGCTCTGAAGTTTGCCATACAATATTATTTTTATCAAAAATCTCTCTAACATATTGCAAAAACTCAGGATTTGCATCATTAGAACCGCCCTTTCCACCTGAACCTGTATATTTATTAATACAAATACCATTACCCATATATGCAGCATTCATTTTTTCAAACACAGAAGGGAATGCAGGGTCAAAACCAGCAGAAACATCAGCAGAAAGCATTTTTGAACTAGCTAGGGCATGACGCACATGAATGTCAGAATAGTCTGGTCTAATAGATAGTAAATCTGCAACCATATTTTCAAAATAATATGCTTGCATACCTGTGTTTCCAACAGAACCAATCTCCTCCTTATCTGCGAATATAGCCACTGATGTAATAGTTGGATTTTCAACTTCAAGAATTGCACGAAGTGTTGTATATGCACAGATTCTATCATCATGACCGTGAGCTGCAATCATCGAACCATCAATACCTACACTCCTAGCCTTTCCTGCAGGTACAATTTCAAGTTCTGCAACCTTAAAATCTTCTTCAGTAATCTCATATTTTTCATGAAGAAGCTTTAGTACATTTTCTTTTATGAGATTTTCTTTTTTCTTATCTTTATCACTCTTACTTCCTTTAGCTTCAATTTTCATGTGTCCTATAACAACATTTAGTTGCTCACCTGTAACTGCTTCTGCCATCGTCTCTTGCAACTGCTTTTTTGAAAGGTGAATCAACAAATCGTTAATAAAAAATACAGGATCATTTTCATCTTCACCAATGCACACTTCAATCTTTTTGCCAAATTTATTAAAAATAACACCATGAATTGCAAGCGGTATAGTTGTCCATTGATATTTTTTGACACCTCCATAGTAATGAGTCTTCAAAAAAGCCACCCCTGCCTCTTCATAAAGAGGATTTTGTCTAACATCAAGGCGAGGACTATCTATGTGAGCTCCAATAATATGCATACCATGAGTCATATCTCTGCCAATTACCATCATTACAACAGACTTACCTTTGTTATCTAGATAAACCTTCGTGCCTGGAACAACTCTACCTTTTGCAAGAACATCACTCAAACTTTTAAATCCATGTGCTTCTGCAGCCTCAATTATTTGCTTTGCACATTCACGTTCTGTTTTGCCATGATTTAGGAAATCTATATAGTCATTTGAAAGAGCATGTAACTCTTGCATTTGAGAATCATTCAAACCTTCCCATGCCGATTTTGGCTTATAACATAAATCCATCTTTTCCTCCTATTTTTATGCACCTATTTTATAGAGTACTATAAATAAAAAAACAGCTACTATTAAAAAATTATTAAACTTAAATCTATAATGCTTGAAGAGTTCTTATTTTTTCTTGCACCCCAGGATAGTTGGGGGATAGACGCAACACAGCTCTATAGGCATTAATAACACCTTGTCTATCTTGAGGGTTTGTTTTTTCCATGCTGTTTTCTTTAGCAACAGCTAACCTATATAACCAGAGAGGTCGTTGTGAACTAAACCGCACAGCAATAGAATAAGCAATATCAGCTTTGTTATATTTTTTTTGCCTATCATATATTTCCCCAATAAAAAAATAGGCATCCCCTAATCTATCTCCTGCCTGATTTGAATCAACGTATTGTTCAAGATGTTGCAAAGCAAGCCCATATTTTCCAAGATAAAAATAAGCTTCACCAGCAGTTTCTATTATACGTAAATCTTGTGCTATGTTTAATGCTTCTTTGCAATATTTAATCACTTCATCATAGCGTTTTAGTCTCAATAAAGACCATGTGCAGACAGTATATGATTCCAAATTACGTGGATTTTGAGATAATTCTGCAAGGCAAATAGCAACAGAAGCTGTGTAAGCGTCTCTTGCTTCTTCTGTTCTTCCCCTTTCATCTAGGCTTCTACCATCTCTAAAAAGTTTTAATGCATCTGGCTTACCTTGAGCATATAAAGACAAAATACAACAGAATATGCAGACAAAAAATAAAAGATTTTTTTTCACAAGAAATCTCCATCGTTCAACAACAAGCTTATAGTATAAACGGCATTATAAAAAAAAGAGGAATGTTATTCAAGAATTGCAAAAAGATAGGCTACATTGTATTCGCTTATAGTTCTGCATCACTTTTCCTAACGTACAAAGGGCCATCACAATCTTTCACTTCTTTACACAAAGAACGCTTAGTCAAAACGTAGTCTAAAATATGATGAGGAAAAGCTGTTTGAGGAATTTCTATAAAAGTCATGTTGTAGCCACTTCCTTTCATATCGTTGAAAAACTTAGAAACACCAACACCTGCAACCAAGCATGGCTCATTTTTGTCTATTTCTGAAGTAATAATATCAATAGAAGCATCATAAATTTCTGTTATTGCCATGTGGTGATTAAAAACTTGTGCATAAAAACAATCTCGCTTTGCATCAATAATGGTCAATATAGTTCCATCCCAAAAATCAAAAATAAAATCAAAAACTGTAAGGGTTGGGATAGATAAAACAGTAGCTCCACTTGCCAAGCTAATAGCCTTAGCAGAAGCATAGCCCAGCCTCAAACCTGTAAAACCACCAGGGCCTTCTGGCAAAGCTATAATATCAGTCTCTGCAACATCAAAACCTGCTTGCTTTGTTGTAATATCAATTTGTGTAACAATATCTTTGCTTCGCCCTACAGGGAAAAAATGAGATGAATACACACCTTTTTCACCTGAAGCCAGAACTGAAATTGCTTGAAATGTAGCATCTATTACTATAATGTTCACTTTTAAACCTCACATAAGGCTTTTATATAGAAATCTTATAAGGACAGTTGCTTATAGTAATTTCTCTTATATTTTCTCCATTAATTTGAATATCCACAAAGATAGTATTTTTTGGTAGTTCTTTCAAAATTTTTTCGCTCCATTCTATAACACAGATTCCATCTCCATAAAGATATTCCTCCCCGCCCATGTCAGAGAAATCATCATATGAACTTAGTCTATATAGATCAAAATGATATAAAGGCAAAGAACCATAATACTCAGAAACAATAGTAAAAGTAGGACTCGTAACTTCTTCTTCAATTTGAAGAGCTAAAGCTATACCTTTTGTGAAATATGTTTTGCCTGCTGCAAGAGTTCCAGTAAAAGCCACAACGTCCCCTGCTTTAAGATTTTTTCCAAGAACCTCTCCTAACTTAATTGTTTTTTCGGATGAATGAGTTATAAATTGCATAAATTAGTCAAGAAGCAACTCGTTAGTTTCAATTAATTTTTTGATTGTCGTTTTTAGGTCTATAATCACAGGCAAAAGAGGATAATCAATATCATCAATAAATCTCACACTAATAACCATTTCACCTGTAGGTTTATGTTCAACACAAAATGAAATGCGCCCTTTTTTCTCTTTACCTACAACAGAATATATCATTGTTGCAGTAAAATCCTGCATGTAATATATGTGAGATTCTTTTCTTTCAATATCAACCAATTTTGAAACAACCATAATTCTAAAACCTACCTAAACCAACTTTTTTAGACCATTACCTAAATCTAAAACAAGTGGAGATAATTCGTATTCTGCTATATCAGAAATTGCTACAGTATCTTTTTGCTCAAAACCTTCTATAATATTATTGAGTAAATCAGAAAAGTCATTTTTATAAATGGCTATTGTTTTACCCTCAAACATAAAATTATAGTCAATACCTGCTATATCAAAAAGTGAGTATAGCATATATAGGTCTTTTAACATAATAGAGAATTCTTGTATAATTGACAATGCCTCTCCTTCTTTTCCTTCATTCAATAATATAGCAATATTAGTAAGTTTTTCAGCTATTAAAACAAAATTATCCCCTAATTTAATAAGATTTTCTTTTACATCACTTCCATTAACTGTAGAAAGTTCAATTATTTCAACATCAGATATAGGTTTTAAGAAAACATTATCCAAATCATCTGCAGAGATCACCTTACCATCAAGAGCAACAGTTGTAACTGTTGAATTATGTTTCATGCAATATTCTTCTATATTACCCAACACTTCGCCAATAGTCTTTTCATTTTCTATAACAAAATCTAGCTTCTTTCCATCAATAAACACGTTCATAAAAATTAAACTTCCTTATTTTTCTAAGCTTTTATTAAAGTTTGATATAGCATCCGATTGTTTTTTTAAATCCTTTAATGTGCCTTCCATCATACCATATTTTCGCTTTAGATCAGCTTCTTTTTGTGCTAGTTTTTTATCATAATCCACAATTCTTTTTTCAGATGTTTTAATTTTATCTTGGATAGATGAAATTCGATTAAAAAATATTCCCCCCCGTTGTGTATATGGATTTAGATATTCATAAATCGAATATGCAAGTCCCGCGTCAACTATAATATCCCCATCAGAATCATATCCAAAGAACTCTTTAACTCCTTCCATATTCTCATTAAGAGCTTTTTCTAAAAGTTTTTCATCTATTTCAAGATAGCCACGCAAACGTGAGGCGTCCATTCCTGAATTTGAATTCGCATTAGTAGAAATGCCCATTTCAACCAATAACTTTATAGGAATATCTTCACTAACACCATAAGCATTACTCATTCTTTGTTGCAAATTACTTTTAAGAGATGAAAGAGTAGTATCACCATAAAAACTACCAAGCCTTTTTAGTGCACTCTCCTTTTCATCATCAGAAAAATATGACAACTCCTCAACAACTTCATTTTTATTTGTAGTTAAAATATTTATTTCTGCCATTAGTCTATTATACTTTGCAACAAATTCAATTATTGAAGTTTTAACTAACTCAACATCAGGCTTAATCGTTATATCTTCTGCTTTGTCTGTTTTTGTATGAAGATTAAGTGTTACAGCAGGAATAACATCATCAATTTTATTAGAATCTCTTTTCATTTCAATACCTTGATACGAAATTATTGCGTCTCCTGCGACAGAAGCAGGATTACGCGGAATGTATTCTTCAGATGTGTCTTTCGTAAGAACTTTAACACTTTCAATTTTTAATGGAAAATCATTATTATTGTCTAATAAAATTGAAGAAACCTTTTTAGTATCAGAAAGCGGAAAACGAAGCACTTGCTTTTCTTTTGTGTCCTGTATAGAACCTAACTTTGCAAACTCACCATTTTCAAATTTAATCGTAAAAATATCTAAATTTTTAGTATTTGTTTTTTTGTCTGCTTCCGCTTCATCAATTTTAGGTGTAGCTTTTTCCACTTCTTCAGAATTATCAATATTTTCAGAGTCAGAAGATTCAACCTTTTGAGCTAAGGATGGATCACCTTCATCAAAAACCTTTGAAGGATTATTTTTCAAAATAATCCCTTTGTATGAAACAGAACCAACACTTTCAAAAAGCGGAATCCCCACCCCATCATAAGTATTTTCATTTTGTTTTTTGTTAGTAACATCAGGGGTTACATTTTGTGCAAGTTTTTCCTCTTTATCTTGAAATGAAAAAACAATTTCTAATAATTCAGCATCTTTTGTATTACTCAATTTTTCAAACTTCAACTCACTAGAAGAACTAGCAGGAATCATTACATTTGAATGTTCTAAAATCGTTTTTCCTTGTTCTCCTTTTTTGAGGAAGCCCATCTTTAATGCCCAAGGCAATGCATCTCCTTCAAATATGAGTTTATTCTTTTCACCCAATAAAGATGAAGTTAATAATATGGCAGTAGTTTTAGGTGTTACTTTAACTTCTGAAGCAGAAATAAAATCTCTTCCTCGTCTATTAATTGCCTGCATAAAGCTCTTATAATTACCACCATTCCATTTTATCTCAAGTGTTTTTTCTCCAACACGAAAAACATAAGTTCCTGCTTCAATCTTCATATCTTTTGAAACCTCACTAGATAAAAAGCTATCAGCACTCGCAATTTGTTTAACAGATATTTTTGCAATTTGTTCTTTTGCATCCCTAGTAGCTATGGCAGTGATGCTAGCCTCGTTAGAAGAAATTGCAATATGCTCATTAAAAGGATTATTAAAAGAATAAAAAGACCTAGAGACGTCTTTTACTTGAGTAGAAAATTGGTTTAGAGATTGCCAAAAAGAAAGTTGCCCTTTGTACTTTTCAAGCTCAGTTGCAACTTTTTCACGTGGCAACCTTTCAGCTTTCATTATAGCTTCAACTAGCTTTTCATATTGGTTATTAACGCCTGGAATACTCAAATCAGCCATAAACACCCTTACACATCATCATAAATGAATCACAAAATATAAAGACGACAACAAATGAACCTATATAATAGAAACACCTATCGTCTGAATATCGGTTAGATTTTGAAAGATATTGAGAAATGAAAAAAAATGAATATAAAAACAAAAAAACTTAAGCGTTTAGATCAACAAAAGCACCTGTATCATTTTCTATTTTTTGTTTTAACTCTTGCATTTTTTCTAATGGAATTTCTTGAATAACAGTATTTGTCTTTGAATCTATTACTTCCACCACAACAGTATTTGCTTTCATATTTACACGAAAATGAAGTCTTTTATCAAACATGTTAAAAACACTTCTAATTTGATCCACCACTCTACGCAACAAATTAGGATCAAAGGCCTTAACATCAATGATAGGTTCATTCTCACGTGTAATATCTTCTATATTTTGCACTACAACTTTAGAACTAGCATTCACAGCAGTATATTTTTTCTCTTTTGCAAGTGAATGTCGAACTACGCTGGCAATTTCCATAAAGCCTCCAGATCGAAAAACACACTCCCCAAAAAGAGAGAATCGGGAAGCCATATATGGATTATTCCACAATGCTTCCCGAATCCTCAAAAATGGAAGTCACACCCACCGCTTACTACAATAAAAAAAGACGACATCCGGCTTTCTCTTTTTATTACTTCCTACTGTAACAATTTAATAACAGATTGAGGAGTTGAATTTGCCTGTGCCAACATAGCCATACCTGACTGAATGAGAATTTGATTTTTTGTGTATTCAACCATTTCTTTTGCCATATCAACATCACGAATTCTAGATTCTGAAGCTTGCAAATTCTCTGATGCAATCATTATGCCGTTATAAGCCGTCTCAAACCTATTTTGATAAGCACCAAGGTCTGCTCTTTGCTTATTAACAATTCGTAGTGCATTGTCAAGAGTTCCAATAGCAAGGTTTGCAGATTCTGCAGTTGCAACAGAAACCATATTACTCGCCCCTTCTGCTTGCTCACCTACAATTCCAAGTGCCGTAGCAGTCATTGTACCAATAAATATCTTGGCATTCTGATCCATATTGGCACCAACATGAAGTTGCATAGTGTCAAGAGCAGAATCTTGAGCAAAACGCCCAGTCAACATATTCATTCCATTAAACTGAGCTACACTAGCAATTCTATCTACTTCAGCAACAAGTTGAGAAACCTCAACTTGAATCTGCATTCGATCTTCAGAAGAATAGATACCGTTTGCTGCTTGAATAGAAAGCTCTCTCAATCTTTGAATAATATCAGTTGTTTCTGCAAGATAACCTTCTGTTGTTTGAATAAAAGAAACACCATTTTGAATGTTCTCACCAGCCTTGTTCAAACCTCTAATTTGACTTCTCATTTTTTCAGATACTGCCAAACCAGAAGCATCATCACCAGCACGGTTAATTCTTATAGCGCTAGAAAGTTTTTCAATATTTCTTACTAGGCTAGTTCCTACTACTCCGTTTGTTCTTTGTGCAAACATTGCACTCATGTTATGATTTATTACCATAATTCCCTCCCAAAGTGTGCCATCTGCAACTCAAAAAAGTGCAACATTCTGAAAAACGCCCTCATGTATAGCAAAATCATCAAGCAATTTGACAAACACACCACACAACTTAAAAAAGCTACTTTTCTTCAGCAATTAAAAACAACCTTAAAAGCTACAAACAGCCAACAAGTGATATTCTTAAAAAAGAACACCACCTGTTGTAGTCAATTCTGGATTATCTCAACAAAGACAATACCAATTGGCTATTAGCATTTGCTTGTGCCAACATAGCAGTTCCACTCTGTGAAAGAACTTGATTCTTTGTATACTCAACCATTTGTTTAGCCATATCAACATCACGGATTCTTGACTCTGAAGCTTGCAAATTCTCTGCAGCAACATCAATACCGATAACAGAAAGTTCCATTCTGTTTTGATAAGCACCAAGGTCTGCTCTTTGCTTATTGATGAGTTTTAAAGCAGAATCAATGATACCGATGTTCTTGTTTGCTTCATCCATTGTTTCCATAGTAATGATAGAACCATCAGCGATGTTTCTAACACCTAAAGAAGTTGCTGTCATTGTTCCAATGAAAACTCTCATTCTCTGATCCATGTTAGCACCAATATGGAACCACATAGAAGCTGTAACAACATTCTCACCTTCTGCTCTTGCGAAACGTCCTGTGAGCATGTTCATTCCATTGAATTGAGCTGTACTTGCAACTCTATCAACTTCTGCAACAAGCTGTGAAACTTCAACTTGGATTTGCATTCT
Organism: uncultured Treponema sp.; assembly: GCA_963543085.1. Taxonomy (GTDB): domain Bacteria; phylum Spirochaetota; class Spirochaetia; order Treponematales; family Treponemataceae; genus Treponema_B. The sequence goes on from CAUUAF010000058.1 coordinate 10,008, forward strand.
GTCTTCAGCAGAATAGATTCCGTTAGCTGCTTGAACAGCAAGCTCTCTAATGCGTTGCATAATATCAGTAGTTTCTTGCAAATAAGCTTCGCTAACTTGAATAAAGTTAATGCCATTTGAAGCATTTGCAGAAGCTTGATTCAAACCTCTAATTTGGCTCCTCATTTTTTCTGATACTGCCAAACCAGAAGCATCATCACCTGCACGATTAATGCGATAACCTGCTGAAAGCTTCTCGATGTCTTTACCAATTGCTCTAGTTGTAATACCCTGAGTTCTTTGTGCAAACATTGCACTCATGTTGTGATTAATAACCATAATTCCTCCTTGGAATAACATATAAAAACGCAAAGCTTCCATGCCTTGCATAAAAAACAATAAAAACCATTAAAGAACTTAATAAAAGAACCGATAATGGAGAATATGGGACTTGAACCCACGACCTATTGATTGCGAACCAATCGCTCTAGCCAACTGAGCTAATTCCCCTAGCCTGTAGAGATATTCTCCGATTACTCTACAATAATATTATTTTAAATTCAAGATAAAACCTATTCTTTTTCTATTATTTTCTAAACTTTTTTAAGCCTATTACCGATACATTAAATTTTTTTTCTTGACTTATATAGTTTTGAATTTTATAATCGCATGCTTAATTCAAATAAGGTTAGATCTTTAATCAATGGTGCACACTAATAAAAATATTAATTTTTTAATCATCTCTTTAATAATATTTGCTTTATCTTTTAGATTCAGTTTTAACATCAGCTCTTATACCTGTACATTAGCTACTATTATAATCGTACATTAGCTAGTGTTACGGTTGTACATTAGCTAATGTACTGCCCCCAAA
>CAUUAF010000059.1:0-10576 GCA_963543085.1 uncultured Treponema sp.
GTGTTGCAGGTTCTTTTAATAATTGGGATCCTTTTATGTATTTTATGGAAGAAACTTCTGATGGAATATATGAGCTAACCATTCCACTTACAAAAGGTACTCACACCTACTCTTATTTTTTAGGAACTGAGATGAAAGTGGATGTTACGAATCATGATCGAGCTTATGGCACTGATGGTAAGGTTGTTTCTATTTTGACTTTATAGCAATTCTTTAAAAGGACTGGAATAGTTTTTTACTTAATTTCTCTCGCTTTGAGGTATCTATTATGCGGTTTGCAAAGCATGTTTTTATTTTAGTGTTTGTTTTTATTATTTTTTCTTGTTCTGATTATTTAGGTTATGGAATAGTTATATGGACAGGTGAAGGTGTAGAAGTTGGAGACATTGTCAAGGTGTACGCAAAGTCTGATGCTAGCAAAACGTATATTGTCTCGCTATTGGATAGTGAAAGCAAAAAAGAAGTTCCAATGTGGAAAATATTATTGAGAAAAAACAGAAAGGAAATTGAAAAATTAGAAGCTAAGCTTGAAAGTTTGCAGTTTATGTATGCTGCTAGTACATTTGATGGGCTTCCTATAAGAGAACATCCTGATAATTTATCAAGACAAGTTTACAGACTTAAAGAAAACCAAGTTATTAAATTGCTTTGGGAAGGTGATGGGATTCCCGTTATGAGAGGCGATGTGAGAGTTGAAGGTTCTTGGTATGAAGTGATGACAAATGAAGGCATACAAGGTTGGTGTTTTTCGCATTATTTAGATATTTATGATGGTAGGGTAGGGCGAAAAGAAGGTGGGAAAAACACTGTTGGCATAATGGTTGAAAAAGAAGAAGAAAGTGAAGAAGATAGCTCGTTAACAAATATGTTAAATGCAATTTGGGTTCCTGAGTATTATAGACGTATGCTTGTTAATAAGACAGTAGATTTGGATAGAATTTCTTCTTCTTATGGCTTTTTTCCAGGAATTGACACAAATATAGCTAGAATAAACCTACCGACAATTCAAAGAACTTTTCCATATTCAAAAGTAAAAAAAGAAAGAGATAAGTATAGATTTTCTGGCTCTCCTCTTTCAGTTTATATAAGAAATGTGGATGTAATAACAGTTGAATTTACTGATGAAAATGGAACACGTTTATATGAGAATTTTGTTACTCTTAATGCAGACACAGAAACGATCATAGAAAATGAAAAGAAGAGACAAAATGAGGAAATTAAAAAGCTTATAGCCAATTATAGATCGCAAAACTATGGGAATTTGAGCATAAGAGAAGAAGGAACTTTTTACTGGACTGATTATGAGGCCCTTAGTCCTTTTATAATTCCTAGTGGTGCTGAAAATGCAGGAAAGGTGAGATTTAAATATTTTGTTTCTAAGAAAATAAAAAAAGATACTTCATATGTAGGGGTGTTATCTTTTCAGTTTTATAGTCTTAAAAAAACTGTTGATTTTATGTATGGAACAAAGGATAACTCTCTAATTTTGGAAGCTGTTTCGCAAGATGATATTGAAGATGGTGTGGTTGTTAGGCGAGAAAATTCTCCTATTCTATATTTTGAAAAAGATAAATAAAATATTGATTAAATATTTTATTTGCACATTTGCATTGCAAATGCAACATTTATTATCAGTATTAATTTCTTAGGTCATTACAATTCGCCCTCTTGCATTTTTATAATATAATAATGTAAACTACTCGGCAGTTGGGCGGTTAACTCAGTGGTAGAGTGTTACCTTCACACGGTAGAAGTCGGCAGTCCGAATCTGCCACCGCCCATAGTCCTTTTGTACAAAGAATGTGCAAAAGGATTTTTTTTTTAAATTAATTAAAATGTGATGGTTATGAGTACTACAAAAGAAAAAGAATTTGATTTATTGCATTCTAGTAAGCATTCTGGCTGAGGAGCTAAGCTAGGTGCAGTTGCACTAAACGATCTTTTAAAAGACTTTACAGTTCTTTTTGACCCTTCTCTAATAGTAGGTTTTGATACATCTGACGATGCGGCTGTTTATAAAATAAATAACGAAACTGCTTTAATATTCACAATGGATTTTTTTCCTGCAATAACAGGAAATGCTTACATGTTTGGTCAAATAGCTGCTAGCAATGCTTTAAGTGATGTTTATGCAATGGGGGGAGACCCCCGTCTTGCTCTTAATCTTTTTTGTTTTCCTACTTGCATGCCTACTTCTATGGCAAGCGAAGTGTTGCGGGGAGGTTTTGACAAAGTGAGGGAAGCAGGTTGTGTTTTATGCGGCGGACACACAATCAACGATGACATTCCTAAATATGGACTTGCAGTTAATGGATTTGTTCATCCAGATAGAATATTAAGAAACTCAACAGCAAAAGTGGGGGATGTGCTTATTTTAACCAAACCAATAGGCTCAGGAGTTCTCACAACTGTTGCAAAGGGTGGCTTGATTACAGAAAAAGAAATTGAAAATGTTTATAAAACGATGGCATTCTTAAACAAAACTGCAAAAGATGAAATGGTGAAACATGAAGTGCATGCTTGCACAGATATAACAGGTTTTGGTTTGTTGGGGCATTGTTATGAAATGGCAAAAGGTTCAAATGTAAATATAGAAATAAGTGCCTCTAGTGTTCCAATTTTTCAAGGTGCTTTAGAATATGCAAGCATGGGAATATTAGCAGCTGGCGTTTATGAGAATGTTAAGTTTGTAGGAAATGCTGTTAGGTTTAACAATGATGTGAAGCAAGATGTGCAAGATGTGCTTTTTGACCCACAAACTTCAGGTGGGCTTCTAATTTCTGTTGGGGAAGAAAAAGTGCAAGCTTTATATAGTGATTTAAGCATGGCTCTTTCTAATACTGTTTGTGGAAAACCTTTCGTTATAGGCAGAGTGGTAGAAAGAAATGATCAAAACGCACCTTTTTTAATTGTAAAAAATAGTATAGACTTCTAGTAGCATATGAGAGAAAAGCTTAAAGCAATAAAGTTGCTAGATGTTTTCATTTTTTTAGTTGTTGTCTTTTTCGTGATGTTTTCATTTTTAGCAATATATTCTAACAAGAGTGAAGATTTGACTGTTGTGATTAAATTTCAAGAAAAAGAATGGATATATCCATTGAATTTTGATATTGATGTAGAGATACCGGGCAAGCTAGGGAATACGAAGATCAGAATTAAGGATAGTCAAGTTAGTATTATTTCTTCTCCATGTCCACATAAGACTTGTATAAAATCTGCCCCACTAACAAAGCTTGGAGATTGGAATGCTTGCTTACCAAATCAGGTATTTGTGTATATTAGGGAAAGATAATTGAAAGCAGACTTGCTTTTTGATTGTTTATATTGCATTAGGATTTTTTCTTAACTTTAAGAAAACTCGTTGTTTTGCCGTTATTCATGTATTGAGGACTCTTCTATTCGGAGGGAGAAATATGTATAAGAAGATTAATATATTTTGTTTTGCACTTATCGTTTTTTCATTTTTTACATGCAAAACAACAGATACAGCTACAAAACCTACAGAAACCACAAAAAAGGGTGGATTTAGCATTGGAAAACTTGAATGGGTTATTGATCAAGTTGAACCAACCTTTTGGGCAAAGCCACTAAAGATAAGTAATAAGATGTTTATCAGCTTTTCACTTGAATATAATGGAGATTTTGATTTGGGGCTTTTGGAAAGTCTTGTTATAGATTCTCCTAACGATTATTACATAATTGAAGGCGATGACATTCAAAAAGTGATTGAAGTTGATAAGGAAACCATTAATTGCAAGCGACTTCCTTGTGGTAAAGGTGAAGGAAGAGTGGGACTTGGAGAATGGGTGATTACTATTACATTAAAGAATGGAGAGAAGATTGTAAAAACTCCAATCATCAATGGTTTTCAAAATATGGAGCTTGATAAAAAAGCTAGCACAAAATACATAGTTCCACAAGCGAAATTTAAAAATGAGATATCTGCTTTAGCTGTTCCAAAGATTAAGTCTGTTTCACGTGATGAAGATTCTATAGAAATATTTTTTAGCATTTCTGATTCAAGAGTTAAGAATGGTTATTTTTGGTTTGATGTGCCAGGAGAAAAGCTATATAGAGATGGCGGTTCTATGGTCGATGGAAAGGGGAATCCAGTTAATGGTTGCAGAAAATTTAGTGTAGATGGAAGCACGTGTCGCTATATTTTACGTAGAGACGCTGACAATGCTGAGTGGTTTGACAAAGCTACTGCATGTTGTTTTGTTGTTTCTGAAGTTAACAGAGTGGTTGACCCTTGGAATGAAAGAATTAGAAGTATAAGCTCATTGGTGAAAATTGAATAAGGAAGTGTATAGATGGCTGAATATAAGGAAAATGATACATTTTACAAAAAGCTTAATAAGCAATCTTCTTTATATGATGATTTTGTAACAGGAAGAACTTGGTTTGCAAGGCTTTTTAATCTTATTTTTTGGCATGATAAGAGTTTGCTTACTGAAGTTAGCACAATGCTTGGTATGATTCCTAAAGGCTTTAATGGGAAAATACTTGATGTTCCTTGTGGTACAGGTGTTTTTACTAAAGATTTATATTTGAGCATGAAAACATCTCAGATTATTGCTCTTGACTATTCAGCTCAAATGATAGAGAGGTTTAAGCTGGCTCTTGAAGGTAGTGAATATAAGCATGTTACCTTTGTGCAAGGTGATGTTGGTGCTTTGCAATATGAAGATGAAAGTTTTGATTTGGTGCTCTGTATGAATGGTTATCAATGTTTTCCTGATAAGGATAGGGCATTGGCTGAAATTAAACGTGTTTTAAAGACTGGAGGTCTTTTTATTGGTTGCACTTACGTTAAAGGTGTGTATGCTTCTAGTGATTTCTTAGTTAGTATATATGATAAAAAGGGTATTATGTCAGGTCCACACGAAAATTTGGAAGAACTTAAAGAGCATTTTGTTAAGTATTTTACTCTTTCAAAATATATTACATATAAAAACACGGTCAGTTTTACTTGCATAAAGGAGTAATCTCATATTCTTTAATTTTAAGGTTCTTTTCTATGGGAAATCCTGCAATATTTAGTTTGATTGATAAGGCTGTTAGTGATTATTCTATGATTGAAGAAGGAGATAGAATATTGATTGCTGCCTCTGGTGGAAAGGATTCAACTGTTATGGCAGAATATTTCTATAATAGAAAGAAAAGAAGTTCTTGCAGTTTTGAAGTGAAAGCATTTCATGTTGCAACAAATATTTCTCCTAGTTTTCCTCAAACTTTAAAAGAGAAATTTGAAGAGTGGCAAATTGAGTTAATAGTAAAAGAAATTGATGTATTGGGAAGACTTAAAGAAGGGAAAAAAATGAATTGCTGGTTTTGTTCCAACCAAAGACGACTTGAATTGAGTCTTATAGCACAAGAAATGGGTTTTAATAAAATAGCTTTAGGTCATCACCTAGATGATATTTTGGAAACTCTACTTATGAATATGTTTAATAAAAAATCTCTTTTTACAATGCCTCCCATTTTAGCTTTTCAAAAGTTTCCCATCACTATTATTCGTCCCCTTTGTTTATGTGACACAGCGAGTATAATTCGCCATGCAAGTGAAAAGGGCTATCTTTGTTCCACATGCACCTGTGATTACCAAGAGAATTCTGGTAGAAAAGAGGCTAGGCGACGACTTTTTAATTTGACTGAAGGAAGCTATGCGCTAAAACGAAACATGTTTGAAAGTCTAAAAAATATTCACGAAGAATACTTACCATAAGAAAGCTTTCTCAACTAACAATTAGTAGCGTATATCGAATAATGCTATCTGATAAAACAAAAAGTTCATCACATAGGAGAAACAAAGCTATTTATCCTTCTTTTCTTCTTTTAAATCTTTTGATGTCTCTTGGTTAGTTTCCTTATCCTTTGTTGAATCATCTTTCTTTTCATTGTCTTTTGTTTCAGTAGTTTTTTTGCCATCTACTTCATCTAGCTCTTCTTTATCTTCTTCTGCTTTTTCTTTTTCCTTTATTTCTTTTAGAGGATCTCTTAGTTTTTCTATAGTTGATTTAAGTTGATTTATTGTTTTAGTCTCTTCGTCTTCTATAAACTTATCAGTTAGTTCCTTTAGTAGTGTTGAAGCCTCATCATATTCTTTTGCAACAATCAAAAGTCTTGCATAATTAAAGGCTATAGAAGGACTTTCTTTATTTTCTTCATAAAGTATTTTGTATATATTCTGTGCGTCTTTAATTTTTCCACTGGCAGAAAGAGCGTAGGCATAAGATGTTAATATCTTTTCGTTTGTTGGCTCTTTTTCGTATAAATCTTTTAGCATGCTTGTAGCTTCACTCCATTGACCCAAAAGTGCATGCATTCTTGCAATATTGTACGTAGCAGCATTTGTATACTCAGGGTTTTCAATAGCTTTTTTATAGAATTCTATTGCTTTCTCATATTTCTTGAGTTCGCTATAGGCTTCAGCTATATAAAAATATTCACCACTAAGATCCTTTTTTTCTTTTGCAAAAAGAGGAAAAGACACATACACGAATGCAAAAATTAAAAATACGATATATTTTCTCATAGATTTATGCTTTTAAACCCTAATAATTTAATGCCTTACTAAATTACACTTTTTATGTTAATCTAATAGAAGGAATGTATGTTCCATATAATATTATTATAAGGTAGTTCTTACAAGATAGAAGAACTTTAAGGAAGTTACACATTATGAAAGTGAAGGCACTTATATTGCATGCAACAGGGACAAATAGGGATGTTGACGCTAAATATGCTTTAGAATTAGCAGGGGCTGAAGGGGAAATTGTACACATAAACCAACTAAAATCAAAAGAAAAAAAATGGAACGATTATTCGTTATTGGTTATTCCTGGAGGCTTTTCTTATGCTGATGCATTGGGAGCTGGAAAAATATTAAGTCTTGAACTAATGCACTATTTTTTTGATGAGATTTCTGAATTTATAGAAAAAAGGAAACCTATAATTGGAATATGTAATGGTTTTCAGGTTCTCATCAAAACAGGTATTCTACCTGGTAATGAGAATGGTCTTCTCGATAGAGAATCTTATAAAGAAAGAAAGGCTACATTGACTTATAATGAACAAGGTCGCTTTGAATGTAGGGATGTTGTGTTAAAAGCAGTTGATTCAAAATGTGTGTGGACAGCTGGTATAAAAAAGCCAATAATATGTCCTATAGCACATGGTGAGGGACGTTTTTTGACTCGCTCTAAAGAGGTATTAGATAAATTGATTGCAAACAAACAAATTGCATTAAAATATGTAGCTATGAAAGCCGATAGTGAAGGAGTGGGTGTTATCCAAGACGCTAATGGGTGCTACCCATATAATCCTAATGGTTCTTATGAAGATATTGCAGGTATTTCAGATGCCACGGGGCTTGTTTTAGGTCTTATGCCACATACTGAGAATAATATTGTGGTGCGTAAAGTAGATTATTTAGCGAGACAAGAGGCTACAAAGGCGTGTCTTGCCATTTGGAAAAATGGTGTTCAGTACGCAGAAAATATGTAACTAAGTTATAAGGAATGAGCAGGGGTTGCTTTGGAGAGTTTGCTATGAATAGAAAGATACTTCTGATTTTAATGTTTTTTTCTCTCATTTTTTGCATATTCGCAGATGACGTTGAGATGCAAGATGGTAAGAAAGTTTCTATAAGGTTTTATACCAAAAGTGTTTATTATCCTGGTGGTATTGAGACTGAACCTATCTTTGTCAAGGTTTCTATCACTAATAATAATGCTCAGACAATGCATTTTAAGTTAGCTGATGATCGTTCTTTTACTGTTGACTTTTCAGTTGTAAACACTAGAAATAAAGAGGCAGTTCATAATGATAGTTGGCGTAGAAAGAGAAATTCTAATGGGCAAATCTATTTTAGAGAAATTACTTTGGAACATGGGGAAACATATTCTTTTGTTGAAAACTTAAAAGACTATGTGAATATAGATAATGCAGGGGTTTATGTACTCAAAGTGTTATTTTTTCCTGAACTTAAAAGAGCGATTGATAACACAGAGGATCATTTGGTTTCCAATGCTTTAACACTAGAGGTTAAGCCGTCTCCGTCTGTTCTAGCTTTGGGAACTTTGCCTGTTTCTGATGATACGGGTGAAATATTAAAACCTCAAGCTATCCCGCCAGATCAAGTAATTAATTATATGCTCATTGCAAGGCAAAAATCATTGTGGCAACAATTCTTTTTATATATGGATATTGATAGAATGATCTCTAAAGATACTGCTAGGGGAAGACGTTTTAAGGCAGAATCTGAGATGGGACGTCTTACTATGGTTGAGTTGTATAAAAGAGATTTGAGTAGAGAGCATATTGATAAAGATATCGCAGCTATCCCAGTGGAATTCCAAATAGAACACACTGCATACACTAGTACAGAAGCTCAGGTTAAAGTGATTGAGTGGTTTCAATATAGGAATTTTAGGGAGAAGAAGCGTTTTACATATTATTTATCATCAAAAGATGGAGTTTGGATGCTCTATGATTACCTTGTAGAAAATCTTGGTACAGAGTAGAAGTGGAGAATTAAAAGAGAGATTGATATGATAATGGTACTCATTTCAGAGTCTCAAGATAGAAATAAGACTTTGTTGAGGTTTTTTAAAGAACAATCTATTGACATTATTCATTATAACTCTCCAATGAAGGCGTTGGATAATCTTTCAGAAATTAGACCAGATGCAATAGTGGTCGATACTATAGATTTTCCACGTCATTGGAAAGTGATTACTCAGTATGTACGTTATAACAACTCAAAAAATGATGTTGTGCTTATTTTGATTGTGAATGCTCTTTTTTCAGCTTTTGAGGTGGACAAGGCTATTAGTATAGGGGTGCAGGGAATTATAAACATAGACACCTCTAATGAAGTTGTAGTCAATAATGCTAGGGACATTTTAGCCAAGTATAAGAGTGCAACATTTAAGGCAAGAAGGGGCTTTGATGAGGAGTTTTCTAGTAGTGACTGCTCTTTTTTGTTTGTTGAGCCAGAAACAGAGTGTATTGTTACTGGCAAAGTGAAAGATTTACATACTGATTCACTTCTTTTTATTCCTGATATAAAACTAGACGAAATCGATAAGGGGGATATTCTAAGGAATTGCTCACTTAAAATTAGGGATAAGATTATAGCACCTTCTTGTCGCGTAGTTGAGGTTAATGATTACCTTAATTTAGAATTTGTTGATATAAATGAAGACGAAGCAAAAATAATTGAAAATTTGCTTGAAGAATCCAAAGAGACAATTCCTATCGATTAAAATCCTTTTTGTTTGTAACAAAACCTTGAAAATACTGTAAGCTTATAATAATTTCTTTTATAAAGACATGTTTATAATTTAAGCCCACCTAGTATATAACTTAATACAGTTGCAATAATATCGTGTGAATCTTCCCACCTTTCTTTAAATGTTTTAGAACATGCTTTAGCAGTTTGCGAAAAGCGTATAAGTGTTTTGAGATAATATATGGGATTAGCTAGCCAAACAGTTTTTTTCATCACTTTTAATAAATGAGAGCGATATATATAATGCCCCTCAGCATGTTTTAAAATGGGAGTGGCAGTGAGTTTTTTATCATCATTTCCAAAATAAAAGAAGCCTATAGCAATTGGTAAGTATAAAAAAAGGTAACCAGATGCTGCAACTGAGCTATACATCCAAGATTCAGGAATAAATTTTACTCCTTGTTTATGAGGAAAATAAAACTTTTGCAATAGTTTTGTCTTAAATATATCAAGCTTTTCTCCAACATATTTTTGGTGTGATACTTCATAAAACCAAGATTTTACTATAGGTTTATCTGACATATACTTACTACATGGGAGGTTGGTAGACGAATTAATTCCATTCATACGTAAACCTATTATTTTCTTATCATTTCTAATGGTGTCTAAGTATCCACCTTTTGAGCATAAACTACCTAAACTATTGTTAATGAGCATATCATCAGAGTCAAGACACATAAAAAACTCTGTTTCGCATATACTTAATGCTTTGTTCCAAGCCATGTGTTTTCCTTGATTTATTTGATAGTGATATTTAATTTTAAAAGGAGAGTCGCTATTTAAACTCTTTATTAAAGACTCAGTGTCATCACTGGAGCCATCATCTATAATCATCCATTCAAAGTCAAGAAAACCTTGGTTTTTTAAGCTTTCATAGCAAGCTTTTAATGTATTTCTCCTATTGAATGTTGGTGTGAAAATTGTTAATAAAGCCATAGCTTCATCTCCTAATAAAAAAGCACGCAAAGAACCATTGCACTTTTATTCGCTAAAGTTCTTAAGCGTGCTTATTAATTTTTATTTCAAATTAGTTTATATAGTCAAAATTTAGATATGCTCAAACCTTGCTGTGAAGAATCGCAATTGTTTTGGTTCATAAGTAAACTTCAAACCTTTAATAACTTCCTTGTGTTTATATAGCTTAATAACAGCATCTGCAACAAGATCCATGTGCTTATATGTGTAAACACGTCGTGGAATTGTCAAGCGGACTGTTTCAAGCTTTGGAACATGGTTTTCTCTAGTTTTTGGGTCACGACCTGCAGAAACAATACCGCG
>CAUUAF010000060.1:0-10570 GCA_963543085.1 uncultured Treponema sp.
CATAGATGATTGTGTAGCCTTTGAATTTGAAAGGCGGGGAAGATTAGGTGCCTGTAGCAAAGCAGAAAAAAATCAATAAAATTGTAACTTTTACTGATGAAGAGAAAGAATTGGTTGACAAGCTCTTTAGTGAAGTTTGTGCAGTGTCTGACTCTTCGTTTAAAAAAATTAAACAGAAATTGATTGATTTAGAAAGAGTTGCTAACAGTATTTCGCAATATCCTTCTATAAAAAATGTTAGTATGCTTGCAGGTAAAACACGAAATGAAAGTAGTTTGGTGCAATCTTTATGCAATTTTAACCCTGATTCAACTCTTTTAACACTTCCCACGAAGGCTGTTTTGGGTAAGGCTTATTTGGTTGCAAAGTTTCATACTTTTGTAGCTTTTAATAAGGTTGCTTCAGCATTGAAATTAGAACTGATTTATACAGAGGCACTCAAAAAAACAATCTTTAATATTATGTTTACAATTATGGCAGAAGATGTGTACATGGCTCTTCTAAAAGATGAGGCTCTTAAATCTGAAGTAAAAGAAGAGGTGGCCTATGCACTTACAGACCTTTGGGAGAGTAGATTAGATAAAAACAGTTTTACATTTTCTTCTTTTTTGACCAATATTTGGGAAGCTAGAACTAAGATTGCTCCAGTTTTTGGAACAATGCTCGGAACGAGTGAATATTTTTCATTTTCTGGTTATGTGGGCAACAAATTGGCTCGTTTTATATCAAAAAGATTGAAAATTGAAGAAGTTGTATGGGCATTGCAGGAGTTTTTGTTTGGTATTTCATATGAAGAAATTGCTTTTATAAGAAGAAATATGAAGGAGCGTAATTTGGACGCAATATCAAGAGATGAAGTATTTAAGATGTTAAACAAAACTAGCAATTTCAATTCAAGTGATGCACGTTCTTTTTATGCTTCATATTCACAAAGGCGACATAATGCAGAGGCAAGAAAAAGACTCAAAGTGGAAGGGCCTGTCAGGATATTGGAAGATTATTGTGTGCGTTCTTTTTTTGAAAATAAAGAATTGTGGACTGATGAGAGCATACCTACTCAGAACAGTAGATTTTAAGCAAATAAGGATATAATAATGGGTGAAGCTAAAGTAAATCGAGTTACTTATCCTCTTGTGGTTAAACTTATAGTGATTATTACTTTGATTGTGGTTTTTTCAACAGGCTTAATTACTGTTCTTTCTTCATATTTTTTTATGCAAGATTCGGCTTCAAGAGCAGAAGAAAACAATTTGACTTTAGTTCAAGTTTTTGCAGCTAGAATGGAAGCAGAATTAAGAGAAATTCATTCAAATACATTGCTTTTACTTGATAGTTTGCGTGTTTCAGAATCTGATATTGCTTATAGATTTTCACAACAAAACTTTTTTGAAAGAAATACTAATATAGCTTATGTTGGAGTTCCTGAGCTTGTGGATTCCTACAATGAAAAGTTTTTTCTAGCAAATGAGATAGATAAAGATTTAGTTGAGGTCTTCTTGCAGTCTAAAGAGGAAGAAATGGCGTTGGCAAATGCTGGAGAACTTTTTGTGCTTAACGCAACTCCTTATTTTAATTTTCCTATGATATGTTTGGTGGGACCATATAATGAAGGAGGTAATAGGAATAGGCTTATGGTGCTTTTTTCAACAGAAAAATTGCAAGCCATAGTGGAAACAGGTTCTGCTTTTGTAACCTATGCTCTTTCTCATGACAAGGAAGTTGTAGTTCATCCAGATTTTGAAATATTAAAGGCAGGAATCCCAGAAAAAAGCAAGCTTCTTCTAACGCGAATATTTAGCACAGAACAAGAATCTTTGCAATTTGTTTTTAAGGATGAAGAGGGAGTTCAGTTTTTTGTTGCATCTCAAAAAATAGATTTTGCAAACTTTGTTGCAGTTTCAAGAGTGCCTGTTAAGTTGGTTTATCAAGCTGTGTATGAGATTGCAACTAGAAATATAATTTTGGCAACTATTGTATTATTAACTTCCATATTGGGTATTTGGTTTTTTTCAATGAGTATAAGTCGTCCAGTTCGATCTTTGGTTAAGGCTACAAACCAAATTGAAAAGGGAGATTATTCTATAAATCTAAAACCTAGAACAAAAGATGAGATAGGACTTTTAACTCATTCTTTTATTAACATGAGTAAGGGACTATTAGAAAAAGAAAGATTGAAGGAAACTTTTGGAAAGTTTGTAAACAAAGAAGTTGCAAGGCGTGCAGCCTCTGGGGAACTTAAACTTGGAGGAGAGCGTCGTGTTGCAACAGTTTTCTTTTCAGATATACGTTCTTTCACAGCTATTTCAGAAAATATGAGTCCAGAAGATGTTGTGGAATTTTTGAATGCATATATGACAAGGATGGTCGATTGTGTTGAAGTTACATATGGCGTAGTTGATAAGTTTATAGGAGACGCTATTATGGCAGTGTGGGGAGCTCCTGTAAGTCAAGGTAGTCCAATGCGTGATGCTGACTTTGCAATAAGAGCATGTTTAATGATGAGACGGAGTTTATTAGATTTTAATAAGGATAGAGGAACTCCTGATAAGCCTATTTTGCGTATTGGTTGTGGAATAAATACAGGTTATGTACTTGCGGGACAGATTGGTTCTTCTAAAAGAATGGAATACACTGTAATAGGTGATACTGTTAATACTGCCAGCCGAATAGAAGCTTTGAATAAGCCATTTGGCACTGATATATTAATTTCTGAAAATACTTATAAACTACTAAAAGATCGCATAATTGTAGAACCTATGCAACCTATTAAAGTTAAAGGAAAAGTAGCACCATTGCAGATATATGCTGTAATTAATTATAAAAATGCTGAAGGTCCTCAGACACTTGATGAAGTTAGAGCTCTAGTTGGTATTCCTGTTCCTAATAATATTCCTAGCACGGATGAACTAAAAGAAGAAGTGAAATATGAAATACTTGAGAAAAAATGATTTTATTATCACTCTAATAATTTTAACTTTAGATGTTCTGCTTCTTATTTTGTTTTTTATGAATATTTATGCAAGCTTTTCTTATAGCACAACTAATAAGCTTGGAACTTTGATTTTTAAAAAACGTAGTGCAACTCGAAAACACGTTGATGCTCTTTCTTGGAATATGTTACAGAACAACAGTTCTGTTTATGAGCTAGATACAATAAGGACGGCTACAGGATCAGAAGCTTCTATTCTATTCGATGATGGTTCTTCTTTAGATCTATTAGAAAATAGTTTGATCAAACTAAGAATGAAATCATCTAATGATTTTGGAGATATCTCACATGGTTCTTTTGTGGTTTCAGCAAAAGGTGATAAAAAAAGTTTAACCTTGCAAGGTAAAGTGATAATAATGGATAAGGATGCTGAAATTGTAATACACAAAAAAAGTGATGGAAATAATGAGATAGAGGTAACAAAAGGAGAGATTGAGGTAGTTCAAGAAAATGGGAAATCTTTGCAAGCTAAGGAATTCCAAAGTCTTACAATTCCACAAGAAGAAACAAATGAAAAAATCGAAGTGAAAAATATTAGTTGCATCCCGCTTTCTCCTCAGCATAATGAGCATTTGTTTACTTCAGAGAATGCTTATCCTATTACTTTTTCATGGACTTTTTCTAATGATGATGAAGGGGTTAAAGAGAATCCTTCGAGGGTTATTATTGCTCGAGACAAAGAGTGTAAAAATGTTTTATCTAAAATTGAAGGACAAACAGTTTTTCAAGAAGATGGAACTCAGCTCTGGCAAGCTAGTTATCTTGTAAATTTGGGAGCTATCTACTGGAAGGTTGAGTATGATGGAGAAAAATCCTCCTCTGTTAGGAGGCTTTCTTTGGAAAAGATTAGTCAGATTGAGCAGATGAGACCAAAAAATGAAAGCATGTTCTACTATTATGATGACCCTCCTAATGTTGTATTTTCATGGAACGCAGACGAGGTTATTTCGTCTTCTACTCTTGAAATATCTGAAACTGAGGATTTTATTAATCCAAAGCTAAATATGCGAGTTGTTCCAACTTCTATAGAACTTTCAAACTTAACAGAAGGCACTTATTATTGGCGTGTTGTTCCAAATATTGAAACTCGTGTTTTAGGGGAATTGCCTGAACCTGAAATTCGCACTTTTAAGATTATTCAAAAAGAAGTTTTGAATGGAACGCGTTTAAAGTTTCCGACAAATGGGTATTTATGTAACGTAAATGTATTCCCAACTACAGGTTTATATTTTTCATGGGAAGGAAAGCATGAAGCTGAAAGCTATGAGCTTTTATTTTATAAGAATAAAGATGATGTAGACCCTATTGAAACTGTAGAAACAACATCTCCATATATCAAATTAACAAAGGATGTTACAACTGTTTTTCGAGAAGCAGGTAATATTTATTATGCAGTGAGGTATAAGAGTAGACGAGGGAATTTTTCTGAACTTTCAGATAAAAGGCTTATTGAAAAAGTTGACTATGATATTGATTTAAAAACTGTATATCCTCCAAATAACTATCAGATTAGTGACTCACTCATTATTAGTCAAAGGTTCTCATGGAAACATTCTCTTCCATTAAAGACATTCTTTGTGGTGTCTAAAGACAAGGATTTTAAAGATATTGTCTTTGAAAAAGAAACATCTATTTCTTCTTTTGTAGGTCTTAATTTAAAGCCTGACTCTTATTATTGGCAGGTGAGAATTTATAATGCAGATAAGTCTATTTTTGCCATGTCTGAAGTAAAAGCTTTTTCTGTTATTTCTCCTTTGGATATTCCTCCTTTAATTTCGCCAAATAATAATTCTCTTGTTTCTGTAATAGAAGATGAAAATTTAAATATTAGATGGCAGAATGTTCGTAATGCGGACTATTATGAAGTATCTGTTTTGGATGCTAGAAATAAGAGAATTGCTTTCTTTCCAGTTATGAAAGATACTCAAGTGTCTATTCCAATAACCAAATATGGAGATGGCAAATATCAAGTTCAATTACAAGCTTTTACTCTTGATTCTGCTCTTTCTACTCGTAATATAGGGTATAGAGGTTCTTCTAATTTTACAACTCGCATACTAAATTACGTGCGTCTTGGAGAACCTACTCAAAATAGAAATATTGATGGTATGAAAGCTTACTCAGAAGGAGTTAAATTTTCTTATAGCACTCAAGAAAAATATGATAGGTTATCTCTTGTTTTAAAGAGAAATGGTTCTAATATAAGTCCAAATGCTTCGTACAATAATGAAAAGCATGTAGTTGAGGTTTCATCTCTAGCTGAAGGTCGTTATGAATGGAGTATTTCTGCTTTTATTGATGGCTTTAATATTTCTTCAAAAGAAAAAAGAGATTTTACTGTTCTACCTATTGCCCCACTTTCTGCTCCTATTCTTAATTTTAAGAATATGAAAGAAAAACTTGATGTGTCATATTTGAAGAAAAATAGGAGTATCCATTTTGAGTGGCAAGCTGTGAAAGATGCTGATTATTATGTAATAAGAATTGAGAATGAAAATACAGGTGAAATGGTAAGTTCGGTTTCTAATATAAAAGACACTTTTTATGATTTTGATGCTTTCGAAAAACTAAAAAATGGGAAATTTGTGTTTAAGGTGAAAGCTGCTTCTTTTTTGCCAAAACATAATGGTGTTCGAGGGGGATATGAAAGTGTTTATTCCTTTGATATTGATTTACCAAAACTTGAAAATCTGTTAGTTTTGCCTGAGGAATATTATGGATATTAAAGTTTCACTGTTTTTTATATCTTTTTTTATGATATTTTCTTTTAATTATTTATTTGCAGAAGTTGTAAGTGATGCATCTAAAATTAATGGAGATGTTTCTAAAGAGTCTAGTGATACAATAAAAAAAGATAACTATTACTTTAATATTCTTGAAAATGGGGAAGTTGAATTTAAGCAGTTAATTACTTGGAAAAACCTTTTTGGTGTGCTTTATTATGAAGTTTCTATTCGTGAAAAAGAAAGTAAGCAAGTGATTATTGATAGGCTTCACTGTGATATAAATAAAGTGGAAGTAAGCTTAAAGCCTGGATTTTATGAATATAAGGTGGATGCTTATAATGTGCTTTCTCAAAAAGAAGTTTCTTCTGAATGGACATATATAGAAGTTAAAAAGGCTTATATGCCTTTTATTAAAAATGTGAGCCCTCATACTGTTTGGATTGAAGATGAGCTTTTAAACTTACAAGTTACAGGTAATGATTTTGCTCCTGATTCAAAAGTAGTGTTTGTAAGTGATGGCGTTATCAAAAAAACTATTGAAATAGAGCCAAAGGAAAGAACAAATAAATATATATCTTTTCACTTTAAGAAGCCAGAGATGTTTTTAGGTAATCCTTATCGTGTTAAAATCACAGATAAATCTGGGCTTTCTAAATTATCAGAACAATTTTTTGTTAAGTATAGGCGTCCTACGGTGTTTTATGCAGGTTTAGGGTATACTTCTTTTTCTCCTATAACGGATGAATATTATTTGAGCCGTTGGGATAAGAAGTTTTATCCGCTTGGCTTTGCTGGAAATATAGGTTTAATTTTTAGTAGGCGAAGTTTTGGTTATTTTGGTGTTTCACTTAGGAATACAATTAGGTCTTCTGGTCTTGGGCAAGAAGATATTTTTCTTAAAAATTTCACTTTTTTAAGCACTTTAAACTTAGTGTATGAGTTTTGGTTTATAAAGAAGTTGAGTTTTTATTGTTCTGTAGGTTCTGGTTTTGCTGTTAATAGATTTCAGTTTGTATATTCTGATGTTGTTGATGAGGGAACTGTTTTTGTTGATCCTATGTACAATGTTGCATTAGGACTTAGAGCAAAAGTCCATACCTTTATATATTTGGATGTTGTCATAAAATTGGAACAACTATTAAATAAACAGGTAAAACCTGTTTTTATTTCGCCTGAGATTTCTCTAGGTTTTAGGTATTAGAGAAATGCTTATTAATTGCTTTTGAATTAATTGTAGCTTTTTTATGGGATTTTTTTATGAATAGTGTTGATGTTATAATGAAAAAAAGAGGTTTTCACTCTAATTTTGAAGCAAACACAAGAGAAGAAATTGAATATATGATATCGGGGTATGTGAAAGGTGATATCCCAGACTATCAAATGTCTAGTTATCTTATGGCAATTTATTTTAATGGAATGAATGTTGAAGAAACAGCCATATTAACAGATGTTATGCTTAATTCAGGTGAGAAAATAGATTTATCTTCTATCAGGAAATATTCAGAGGTTTTTGTTGATAAACATTCAACTGGAGGAGTTGGAGATAAGATTTCGTTGCCTTTGGCTTCTATAGTAGCCTCTCTAGGTGTAAGAGTTCCTATGATGGCAGGGCGTGCTTTGGGGTATACAGGTGGAACTCTAGATAAATTAGAAGCGATAGAGGGATATCGCACTAATTTAACTATTGATGAGTTTAAACATACAATAGACAAATGTGGTTTTGCCATTATGGGTCAAACTGAAACTGTGGTTCCTGCAGATAAGCTACTTTATGCCTTGAGAGATGTTTCTGGAACTGTTGAGTCTATACCACTTATCACTTCGAGTATTCTTTCAAAGAAAGTAGCTGAAGGTGCTGATGCTTTTTGTTTTGATGTTAAGGTAGGCTCTGGTGCTTTCATGAAAACAATTGAAGATGCAAGGCTTTTAGCAAAAAGTATTGTGAATACAGCACATAATTTGGGTAAAAAAGCAATTGCATTAATAACTGATATGAATATTCCTCTTGGTAAAAAAGTTGGAAACTTTTTAGAGATTGAAGAGACGCTTGATGTGCTTGAAAATAAAGCACCAGTTGATGTTATGGAATTAACTTTAGCTCTTTCAGCCCATATGCTTGTTATGGGGGAGAAGGCCTCTTCGTATCAACAGGGATTAGAAAAGGCAAAAAAAGCTATTCTTTCTGGTGTAGCTTATGAAGCTTTTTTGAATAATGTGGAAGCTCAAGGTGGAAATGTAAAAAAAATGTTGGATATGAGGGGGAATATGCCCTCGCAATATAAAAAAGAAATTGTTTCTTTAAAAGATGGGTTTGTGGAATCGATTGATGCATTAGCCACTGGAAAGGCTTGTGTGAAGTTAGGTGTTGGAAGAGAGAAAAAAACAGACAGCGTTTTTTACAATGCTGGTATAGAATTTATAAAAACTTGTGGAGAAGAAGTTAAAAAAGGTGATATTATAATGATTCTTTATGGAAAAGATTCTACTTCTTTGGAGGAAGCTGAGTCTTTGATGAAGAATGCTTTTAAGATTTCTTCTTCTAAACCAAAAGCTAGGTCTATTGTATACGAAACAATTTTCTAATCATTTTTTTTGTTTTTCTATTAAATCAATGTTTTAGATAGTTTTGAAAAACTTTATTGGTCTTATAGCTATCTTTTTTCTATCTATTTGAATTTATTAAGAAACCTTTTTAAACAAAGTAATATTATAGAATGTATAAGGACGTATATTATGAAATGGGTAAAAAATAATCTCTCCAAGGAGATGATTCAAGGATTAATGAAAAGATATAATTGTGACATTTTGGAAGCTACTTTTCTTGCTAGGAGAGGAATATTTGAAGGAGAGAATGTTCTTTATTATCTTGAAAATGATGTTCGCTATCTTCATAATCCATTTTTGTTTAAAAACATGGAAGATGCTGTTGATAGGATTATTGATGCTATAGAAGAAAAAGAAAAAGTTTTAATCTTTGGGGATAGGGATGTTGATGGCATTACTAGTGTAACTCTTTTATATGAAACTTTCTCCGAACTTGGAATGGTTGTAGATTGGAAGATTCCTATAGGGGATGAGTGTTATGGGCTTTCTTGTGAGGCAGTTGACCAACATGTAGCTAATGGTGGAACCCTAATTGTTACTGTTGATTGTGGAATTTCTAATTTTAAGGAAGTTGAATATGCAAGAGAAAAAGGGGTTGATGTTATAATTATTGATCATCATACTCCGCAAGAGAAAGTGCCTAACGCAATAGTTATTATAAATCCTAAAATGGAAGATTCAGGTTATCCTAATTCTGAACTTTCAGGCTGTGCTGTGGCATGGAAGTTATTGCTTGCTTTACGAGTTGGTTTTTTGCCACTATATAAAATGCAAATTTGCCTTTTGAATATAAAACCTCTAAACGAAGCTTTTATAGTTGAAGCTGTGAAGTTAGTGAATATGGTTGAGGTTGATAGGATTTCAGAGACTATAAATCCTGATAAAATATCTTTTTATGACACACATCTGCCATCTTTCTTGCATGACCAGCAAATATATGTTTGGGATGCTCCATTACAACATAGTATGGCTAGAAAAACTTTTGGCGGAAACATTGAATTTAATTTTGCAGATTTTAGAGAAGAAATGTCAAAAATGTCAGATAAGTTTTCTAACATGAGTCTCTTACGTCTTAAAGAAGCATCGCAACTTGCAAAATACAGTGATGATGAGGTAGGAGAACTTGACATATTCATTAATCTTTTTGTTAGTTTCACTCAAAGGCAATACAATATTTTTAGTAAGAAAGAAATGGAACAATTGCAACTTGTTTCCCTTTCTACTCTCTCTGATCTCATGGAACTTCGGGACGAAAATAGAATATTGGTGAGATTAGGATTGGAACAAATAAATAAAGCTCCAAGAAGGGGTATATTAGATTTACTTACAATTAAAGGGTTGCATAATGTTCCAATCTCTTCCCAATCGGTTTCTTGGAATATATCACCTTTAATTAATGCTACAGGAAGAATGGGATCTCCTGAAACAGCAATTCATCTCTTTTTAGAAAGAGATGGGGTTGAACGAAATAGAATTGCGAAATCAATTGTAGAGATGAATGAAAGACGAAAGCAATTGTGTCAAACAGAATGGAATATTGCGTTGCCTATTGCATACAAAAGTTTTGAAGAATTTAATAAAAAGTTAGTTGTTGTTGCGAGCGATAAATTTAATAGAGGAATTACAGGAATATTATCAGGAAAGTTAGCAGAGTTTTTTAAAGTACCTTCTATAGTCATTTGTTCTATGGAAAATGGGGAATCTGTAGCTTCTTTACGCTCTGCTAGAAATTATCGTCTCCTTTCAATACTTGAACCATGTTCTTCATTATTTTTAGACTATGGAGGTCATGCTTTTGCAGCAGGATGTCGTCTTCTTACCTCAAATTTAGAAACCTTTATGGATAGATTAAAAGTATATTCTTTGACAATGGAATTTGATTCAAATGAAGAAGAAGCTTTTAATATTGATATAGAATTGCCTCATAAGTATTTAACTCCATCTATAGTAAAAATTGTTGATAAATTTGAACCTTATGGTATTTGCTCTTCTTCTATTCTTTTTATGTGTGAGAATATGAAAATCTTGAATGCTTGTGTTATTGGACGTGGAGATCCAAACCACTTAAAAATGACGATTGGAGTTGGAAACTATAAGTGGAGTAGTATGTATTGGAAAGAAGGAGCAAAGTTAAACACTGAATTCAAAGAAGGCGATGTAGTTGATGCTGTTTTTAATATAGAACGAAATTCCTTTAATGGAAACGTTGTAACTCAACTCATTATAAAAGATATGAAGCTCCATAAAGATG
>CAUUAF010000061.1:0-10374 GCA_963543085.1 uncultured Treponema sp.
ATTTCAATGCATAGCTTGCAATGTCTTTATCACGGCAAAATAAGAGTTTTTTTTGTGTTTAGTAATGTTGGCATTATTCGAAAATAATAGCTTTTTAATGAGAGAAATGATATAATGGGGGACATGAAAAGACTATCTTTTCAGTCAAACATAAACTATATTTTCCAATATGAGCTCATTTCTATGAGTTTTATAAAAATCAACTAAAGTCAAAAGCGTACATTAAGAAATGTGAGCATAGTACATTAGCTAATGTACTGCCCCCAAATCGCTCGATTTAGGCATCGCAAATCGAGCGATTTCAAAGCCCTAAGTCGAGCGATTTCGCATCTCCAACTCGAACGATTTGCATATGCGAGATCGATTGATTTCACATATAAGAGAATTTCGAGTTTAATTCATACCTTTACTCATGTATATCTATTATTGAAAAAAAGCATTAAAATACGTAATAGTCTTTGATAGTCTGCCAATGCGTAAGTTTATATTCTTTTATCTTCTATTTTTATTTTCTCATCTAAATTGTGAAGAAAAACTTGATTTTTCGTTTGCACTTATGATGAATATAGGAGAAAATCAAGAAAAAGTTTTTGAAAATAAACATCTTTTAAGTCTTTTACAATGGCCTATATTACCTAGCTTTAGTCTAAATTTTGATATGGCACTTCATTTTCCATATTTTCATATCAAATTTGAAACAACTTTTGGAATTCCTGCCAATAGTGGAACTATGAAGGACTCAGACTATACCGAACCTACTTCAACAAAAAAAACATTGTTTTCAAGCCATAAAGCAAAATTAGATAAAAACATCTCTTTCACATCCTTAATAGGAGTGCCGTTCAAAGTGTCTTCCACATTAATAGAAGAAAATCATCACATAACAATTGAGGCAGAACCAGAGTTAGGTTTTTATTTTTCATTAAAAAATTGGCATGCAAAAGATGGGTACACTCAGTATAAGAGTGATGATGGCTCAAAATTTTGGAAAGAAAGCTGGCAAAAAAAAGAATATAAAGGGCTTGGTATAAAATATAGTCAAAATATATTTTTTCCATTTATTGCATTTGAATCAAAAATCAAAATAAAGAATAAATTAAACATAGCAATAAGAACATCTTTTTCTCCATTACTACAAGGAATAACTAAAGATTTTCACTTTGATACAAAAAAAATATACATAGATAGTTTTTCTATTCCAAGCTATGCTTTTGAAATAAGATGTATGTTAGAAAAAAGACTATTAAAAAATTATTTCTTATATGCTTCACTTTCTTTCTTTTATTTTAACAGCAACAATGGAAATACAAAAATAATAGATGAAGACACAAAGGAAACACTTGCAACCTACTCAAAAGGAAGCTCAGGAATAGAAGGAAAAGAATTCAAAATCATAGTTGGAATAAACGTTAAATTAGATTAATTTCTTCTGTCGCGTGACAGCAATATTAGCCTTATAAGACTTGCAAGAGCAGTTAATGCAGAAGCAATATATGTGAAAGCTGCTGCCGTAAGCACAGAACGCACTCCTGATAGTTCTTCTGATGTCAACATATTTGTACCTTCTAATATCTTTAAAGCTCTTCTTGAAGCATCTATTTCTACAGGTAATGTGATAAAATAAAAAAGAACCGCACCAGCAAACAAAAATATGCCAATGTTTGTTAATAAGCCAAATCTAAAAAAGAGTCCTGCAAAAGCTAGGATAGGACCAAAGCTAGAACCAATATTTGCTATAGGGACTAATGTACTACGCAAAACAAGAGGGGCATACCCAATCTTATCTTGAATTGCATGCCCCATTTCGTGAGCAGCAACGCCTACAGCTGCAACAGAAGTTTTCCCATAAACAGGCTCAGAAAGACGCAAAACTTTAGCTGAAGGATCATAATGGTCTGTCAAGCTTCCTTGTATTGTAGAAACTTTAACACCCCTTACATCACTTGAAAGCATAAGTCTTTCTGCCATTTCACGTCCTGTAATTCCAGATTTAGTTGGAATGCGAGAGTATCTTTCGAAAGTTGTTTTTACCTTCCACTGAGCAAGAAAAGATAAAATAACAGCAGGAACTACCAAAATAACATAGTAGTAATCAAAATAAAACATAACGCACCCCACTTCAAAAATTGCGGTGTATTCTAGGTGTTTTTCAATATTTTAGCAATGGTCAAGAAATAGCATAAAAAATCTTTTTAATTGAAAAATATTTTAGATTGTTATATCATGTTAACCTAGTAGAATGTTTTTTTCTCTAATACCTTTCTTATTTTTAAGAATTATGAGGTTATTTGATATGAATGCAAAAGTTAAAAGGCGTTTTTCGCTAAAATATAAATTCCTTATTATTTTCGGTGTTTTAGTTCTTTTTGCAACTGCTACAGAAAATGTTATTGCAATAAAAAAAGCTAAAAAAGCTATTTTGGAAAAGGTTGAAAATCATTTGATGGATAAGGCAGAAAACACAGTGAACATCATAAATGGTAGGATATCTTCACTTTTTCAATTTCTTGAAGGAATTTCTAGACTTCCTTTTTTAAGAGATGCCGATGTTTCAAATTTAGAAAAAGCTAGACTCTTAAAAAAAGAAACAAAGTTTAATAAAACATTTAAAAATATATATACGGTAGAAAGATCTGGTGATTTTTATTTTGAAAATGGTAGAAAAGTCTCATATGCAAACGACAGATGGTTTTCGATAAGCAGGGATGGGAAATCACATATTACAGAACCTTTTTATGACAAAATGAATAATAATGCTTTTGTAATGAGAGTCTCGGTGCCAATATACGGTAGTAAAAGAGAAGTTACTGGAGTCTTATGTGCTGATATTGATGGTTGTTGGTTATCTGACATTATAAAAGACATTCTGATAGGAGAAACAGGTTATTGCTATGTGCTAGACAAAAATGGTGTAACTCTAGCAGACGAAGAAAATGAATATGTTAAGGCTTTTGAAAACACTATATTAGCTTCAAAACAAGATAAGACCTTAAGCTCACAAGCTGAAATGGAAAAGGTAGCTCTAGCCTCTTCAACAAAATCTGTTATTCAGTGGCAGGGAAACGGAATAAACTATCTTTCTTCGTATGGCAAGCTTAATTTTAATGATTGGGTGGTCTTCATCCAAGCTCCTGTTAAAGAATTTTTGTATGCAATAACATTATTGCGACTCACAATGATTGCGATAGGAACAGGAATTGTTTTAGGCTCATTATTTGTCATTTATATTCTTGCAAGAGCTGTATTACGCCCTATGATGAAAGTAGTTTCTGCTCTTAAAGACATTTCAGAGGGTGAAGGTGATTTAACTGTTAAACTCCCAATTACAGGTGGAATTGAAGTTGCAAATCTAGCATTATATTTTAATCAAACGATAGGAAAAATAGCTAGAAGTATAAAAACCATCACAAAAAGCATTACAAACATGAATAATACAGCACTAGATATTAGCAGTAATATGGAAGAAACTGCTTCTAGCGTCAATGAAATTAGTTCTAGTATTTCAAGCATAAAACAACAGACATTAACTCAAGCAAATAGCTTAAAAGAAACTATGGCAACAATTGAACAAATCATAGGAACAATTGAAGGCTTAAATACAAGAATTGAAAGTCAAGCTGCTAGCGTTATGATGTCTTCTTTTTCTATACAAAACATGGTTCAAGATATTACAAAAATTAATGAAATGTTAGAAAACAGTAATAATGTGATTAAAGAATTAGGAGAAGCAACAGCTGATGGTAAAAACACATTACAAGCCACAAATAAGGTAACAAAGAAGATAATAGAAGAATCTGGCGTTCTTATGGAGGCTTCTGGTGTTATTCAACATATTGCTAGTCAAACGAGTTTACTTGCTATGAATGCAGCAATTGAAGCCGCTCATGCTGGAGAAGCTGGTAAAGGTTTTGCAGTTGTTGCGGATGAAATTAGGCAACTAGCAGAAGATTCCAATATGCAAGGAAAAACAATAACTTCAACCTTAAAACTAGTTTCAGCAGAAATAGAAAGCTTATTTAGTTCTAGCCAAATTGTAGAAGCAAAATTTAATGTAATTTTTAATTTAGCAGAAACTATAAGGGAAATAAGCAATGAATTAACAGATGCCATGAATGCCCAAGAAAAAGGTAATAACGAAGTCTTACAAGCCTTTAGAAACATTAATGAAGTTACTAGTGAAGTACAGGCACATTCAGGTCAAATGCTACAAAAAAGTGAGGAAGTTACAAAAGAAATAGAAAAGCTAAATGGTATAAACCAAGTAGTAAAAGATAGTATGAATGAAATGGCAATAGGAGCAGTACAAATCACTAATGCAGTAAAAGACGTTGCAAATCTAGCTGAAAAGAATAAAAATAGTATTGAATCTTTAAATCTTGAAATGGAAAAATTCAAAATATAGTGTTTAATTTATCAATAAATACTCTTTTAACATACTCTTATTCTGTCTATTGACAAGATAAGTATTTTAGTATTACAGTTTTACATCTTTTATGATTATTCTTGCAAACATGGAGGGGTGTATGTTTGATCTACTTTGTTCTTGTGATTTTGATGATTCTGAAGAGTGCTTAATTAATTTTGGAATGTATGAAGACTCTGATGAAGATGACTATGATGACGACGACGATTATGACAAAGATGATGATTATGACGACGATGATGATGATTGGGACGACGACTACGATGATGACGATGATGATTGGGACGACGACTACGATGATGATGACGATGATGACTGGGACGACGACTACGATGATGATGATGACGATGATTGGGATGATGATGACATGGGCGATGACGACGATGGTTATGATGAATAAACATGTCTTTTGAATAAAAAAGGAGGAGACTTCCATTAAGGATTCTCCTCCTTTTTTTTACATTTTGGTTTTTATATTGGGCACTTTTGAAGTAATAATTCGTATACTTTTAGAAAGCTACCCATATGTCAATGTTTCTATCTTTTTTCATAAACCTGAGTCCCATCAATAAATATGTAAACATCCTTTATCGAAGGAAAATTCAATGTCAAACTCTTTCTAAAAAGATTATAGAAATCCTCAAAAACAACACCTTTAGAAATATGCAATAAAGAATCTTTAGGAAGATCGAGATATACAATATCATCTCTAACAAAAAGACTCTTACACTTCATTCCATGTGGAAAAAAAGAATTTAATTGATAATTAGCAGATCCTAGTAAAAATTCTTCTACAAAACACTCAAGGCTTTCCTTATCAGGATCTAACACTACATACCTATTCTCAATCTGGACTTCATTAGTTATTTTACTTTTAAAAAACATAAGATAACGTTCATATCTTTTTCCATGAAAGTTCAGAAAAACTAGAACACTTAAAATAGATACAATGCATAAAAAAAGGAAAACCTTAAGCCACCTCATAACAACTCGCCACTACCCTTAGTTTGTTTCATTTCTAAAGCTAGTAAAGTTTTTTCTCTCAGTACCAGCTGTATCTTTTAGATTAGTTTTATCCAAAAGATGTATTGAATTATTTTCGTCTTGAACCAAGATACCTTGCTCTGTAACAGAAATTGGTGAATATGGTAATACTGCTATAGGAGATAATGATTGCCTTTCTAGTTCTGCGTTGAATTTACCAAGATAGTATTTACCGCTACTGCTAACTATAGCATAATAGTAATCTCCATCTTGAAGCAACATACTTTCATCTGCAATCACATCACTACTTTGTTTTACAACTTCAAGGCTTCTAGCATTAATTAAAACAAGAGAAACAATTCCATTACCTGAAGAAGAACCAGCTATAGCAAGAAGATTATCTCCCACTTCATAAATACGCCTACCTCTAATTGTGTCAATTGATGAAGTTTTTATTTGTCTTGCATTTCTTAAATCAAGCATTACAATACTAGAAGAAAGTGTATCACTATCAACAACTTTCAAAGAATATGCCCTAACAGCTGAAGCAATTAATGCATCCGTTTCTGCCTTTTTTTCAGCTTTTTTATCTTCTATAATTTTCTGTGTGTCTGCAGCAATATCTTTTCTGTCACTCTGTGCATCTTCCATCTTATCTTGAGCCATTTTATCTTCATCACGAGCATCTTCTTTTAGACGATCTACTTCAGCCTGCTTATTCTTAGCATCAGCATCTTGTTTATCTTTTTCTTCTTTTGCTTTATCACGTTCTCTTCTAGCTTTTTCAGCATCTTCTCTAGCTTTGTCTGCTTGTCTTTGCTTATCATCCTTATCGCTTGCATTGTTCTTTTTTGCATCATCTGCATCTTTTTGTGCTTTTTGAGAAGCTCTTTCTTTGTCTTGTAAAGTTTTCTCTTTGTCTTGCAAATTTTTATTTGCATCATTTGCTTTATTTCTAGCATCTCTAGCTTCCTTTTCTTTTTCTAAAGCCTGCCTTCTAGCTTCTTCTGCACGTCTCCTAGCCTCTTCACTTTCTTTCTCTTTTAGGTCGACCATGTCTTTTCGTGCATCAATATCTTTGTCATCACTTTCTTTCATCTTATCCACAACAGCTTTGTCAGAGATGACCCCAGTATCAACCGTGCTAATAGTGCCAGAATATTTTTGATCGGTCAAAGGAATAACAATCTGTGTCTTACCAGGCCACTCGCTATATGTCGTTGCCAAACCTACCCTATCACTACTCAAATGCTGAAGAACTACACTCTTATATTTTCTTGCAAAAGCCTGCATATTTCCACGATATACAGCATTGTAAATCGTGATGAAATGAGCTAGTGTTCTTGCATCTTGTCGTGAATATCCATAGCTAGCAGAAAGATATCCTTCAATAATCAACCTTAAGTTATCAATGTGATCAACATTCACTTGTGAACCTAGAATGATAATATCAGCATCCAGACCTTCTTTAATAGATGAATCTACTGCATGAATAATAAGATATCTATTACTAGCGCCTGCCTGTCCTGATGTGGAAGCACCACTTAAATCAGAACCAATTCTCCTAATTGCTTCAACACTATCTATTTCATCATGTCGTCCCGTGTAATTGATAAAATCAATTGTGCTACTTCCTCCTTCTCTTATTTCTCTTTCATCAACATCTATTGCAAAAAGAGATGGAATAGTTAGCAATATAAAAGTAAAAAATATAATACACCTTTTCATAAAGTTATCCCCCGTAGGTTTTGATTTGTTATTATAACATGGAACTATCGATTAAAACTAGATAACAACAGACGACTAGTAAATCAAGAACTCCTAATTTATCAAGAAAAAAAATAATTTAATATTATCTCCCAATATCTTTTATTTTCTCTCTAACATACTCTCTAATAACGGTCGGATATGCAGTATCCATTATAGAAAATATATTCTTAACAGCCCTTTTTGCAGTTACTTCATCTCCAAACTTAGCCAAAGAAAAAAAAGCATCTGCTACCCCTTTTACAATCTCAACATTTGTTGCAGAAAATCTATTCAAGATAAAATTAATTCCTTCTATAGTTTTTCCGTCAGGGTCATAAGATAAGGCACTCAAACCTTTAAGAATGCCTAAAGCAAGTTCTTGATCCATTGTAGTATTTATTTGAGAAAGAAGCACATCTCTATATTGGTATAAGCCTAGCTGACCTAGTAATGCTGCTGCCCTTCCTCTTTCAAAAGATGAAAAGGTAACTGGAAAATACGCCCCTTTTGCATCATTTTGAATAATTCCTGTAAGCATCTGAGCGTAAAACCCTTCCTTCCCCCCAATATCACCTTTGTTAATATCCTCTTGAACATTATTAAAAAACTCAAATGTTGAAAAACCCAATAGATAGAGCATGGAGGCTCTATCAGAAAAAATTTCTTTTTCATTTTTGACTGTTTCATCACTTATGTAGACTCTAGAAGGGTCAACTCTTTTTTCATTTTGCCTCAACAACTTTGTTTCCACTCTATAAGCATTCAAAATCTCTTTTTTTATTCCAATTAATAAACCATTTTCTGTTATAATGGGTAAAAAATCAGTTTCTGGAATACTACGCTTCCATTTTATTTTTCCTTTGTTTGTTAAAGAAGCACCAAAGCCCTTATCTATTATATTAAACTCATTTCCGTTAGTAGAACATTTAGTTTGGCTTCCAAAACTTACTCCTAAATTAACTTGCCAAACATCACTACCATCTTCAATGTTTTTCAAAACCACATCTCCATTAGAAAAAACACATAGTAGTTTGCCATCTTTATAAGACAAACTCTGACAGATATTTTTTTCGTTTGCTTGCCATATTAGTTGGGAAGGAGAAGCAATTTGATAACGTGAAATTGAAACATCGTCGCAAGCTATAACATAACCTTTAGGAGCTTTATGAATTAAATTTATATTCTTTTTCAGTGATAATTGTTCAAGCACTTTTCCAAACATAGAAAGACGTAAAAAACTCTCATCTTGCAAAATTAGTATTACATTTTTTTGATCAACTTCAAAAGGGGCTTTAATAGGTGTTTCAGGCAAATCTAAAACCCATTTTAGTTTTCCTTGACGAGTAAGGCATAAAAGTTTTTTTTTAAATATTACGAGTAAGTAACCATCATTCGAAACATAAACTGGAAAAAGCAATTCTTCTTCACATTTATAATTCCAGATTGGCATTCCTTGCGAAGAATAGGCTTCTATATTGTTTCCTTCAGTTACAAGGTAAACTACTCCATCATTGGAAGTTGAAATAAAGCTTGTAGGATAGTTTTGTGTATTGCGTCGCCACAAAAAAGTTCCTTTTGTTGTAATGCAATTCAGTGCCTTATCAGATCCTGCAGTGTATATTCTTCCATTAGAAAAAACAGGTGAAGTGATGTTTTTTCCTGCAAAAACTAATGTCCAAAAAGCTTCCATCTCTTGAGCAAACACAAAAGGTGAAAGAAATAAAAACAATAAACAAAATTTATTTTTCATAAACTAAAAATTCCTAAACTTTCTATATGATGAGTTTGTGGATAAAAATCTAGTAAATAATATTTTTCTAGCTTATAACCACCTTGCTCAATTAAAATAAAAGCGTCACGAGAAAAAGTTACAGGGTCGCAAGAAACATAAAAAAGTTTTTTAACATGTTTAGAACAAAACCACTGCATACTTTGCTTATCTATTCCTGTACGAGGAGGGTCAACTATTGCAACATCATAAAAAAGCTTGGATGCTTCAAGACATTTCCAATTCTCTGAAGAAGTTGTATGGAAAAACTTTTTTTTATTTTTGCTTAATTCAAGATTAATTTTTGCTGCTTCAATAGCACCTTTATTGTGTTCCACTAAATGCACTTCTTCAAACTTATCACTAAAAAATACAGAAAATGTTCCCACCCCTGAATAAAAATCTAGTAAACATTTTCCACCAATTATATAGTTATTCAGTATTGCTACTAATTTTTCTAGCATACCAAGATTAGATTGAAAAAAGCCTTTTGCTGAAAATGAAAACTGCCTATTCAATATTTTTAACGAAACATTTTCTTCCTTTATATCGGTAGACACATTTCCATTACAAGCAAAAACATGAAGTCTAGTTCCTTCCTTTGCATTATAAAAACTAGCATTTTTTTTAAGCCATTCCCTTATTTCGTTGCATGCTACTGGGCAGTCCTCTATTGGAACGCATGTAGAACTTTTTTGCCCTAAAAGAGACAATTTTTTCTCATGTATATGAAATTGAAATCTAGCCCTGTATTCCCAATCTTTGTCAAAAACCATCTCAATAGGGGCTTCAATATGAAACTTGAAAAAAGTATCTTTTACACTCTCACATCTTAAATAGCGTTGCACCTCATCTTTTACCATTTGCATATTACAACCACCGCAACGATAAAAGTATTTACAATTTGGAACAACTCTATCCAAAGATGGTTTTAATATTTCAACAATTCTGGCATTGGCATAATTTTTTTTATCATTCACAATTTCAATTTTTAGCTTTTCATTTGGCAAACTAAAAGGCACAAAAACAATCTTTCCATTTAATTTTGCAATAGAGACACCAGAAAAAACATATTTTGTGGTTTCAACAATATGAAACATAATCACATACCTAATTTTTCATGTTTATATTTTTTATATGTCTTTGCAAAATATCATATTGGCTCATTCTATTTCTCCTTTTTACTACAAATAAATACTCTTTAACATGTGTATCTATTCCCTACTAGATTGCGACTTCTCCTAAAACTGTTATACTGTATTTTAATTGACTTCATTACTAAAATTTTGCCACTCATGAAACAATCTTTTTATTGGTTAGATAGCATTCACCACGAATAGTAAATTTTCACTTCAAATATGTTCCGAAAAATATCGGTTCATTCATATATTTGCATTAATTAAACATTCGCTAACGTTTTTTCCTTAAAAGTTAATAACAAACTTTTTCA
>CAUUAF010000062.1:0-10335 GCA_963543085.1 uncultured Treponema sp.
AATCGTACATTAGCTAGTGTTACGGTTGTACATTAGCTAATGTACTGCCCCCAAATCGCTCGATTTCGCATATGCAAGTCGAGCGATTTCGACATCGCAAGTCGATCGGTTTGGGGTTCGCAAATAGAACGGTTTGCATATATAAGATTTTAAGTTTCAGCCCCAAAAATCGAACACATTGCAGGCACAAGTAAGACAATATTTCAATTGATTTTAATAGTTTTAAAACACCAGCTTTTTTAAGTTTTTCTCTTTCCTTATTTTATATAACACTATTATAAAAATAGAACAAATGAGAGGAATGAATGAAAAAGGATAGTTTTCTATCTTTACAACAGGAAAGCTGGCAAAAAAATATACTATACGAATAATGAAATCATAAAATAGATTTAAAATATCCCCCAATATTGAATATAATTGAGGAAATATCAAAGATAACAGGATAAAAATAATTCCTAGCATAATGAAAATTGAGATGAATGGACTAATAATACAAGTAGAAATAACACCAATAAATGCAATTTGCTTAATTGAAAAAGCAATTATTGGGATAGTGAAAAATGTTGCTCCAAGAGATGCACTAATACTTTCGTTTAACACATCTGGAAGAATTGGGTTAAAAAAATAATAAATTGATTCGCT
Organism: uncultured Treponema sp.; assembly: GCA_963543085.1. Classification (GTDB taxonomy): domain Bacteria; phylum Spirochaetota; class Spirochaetia; order Treponematales; family Treponemataceae; genus Treponema_B. Next base: position 643 of record CAUUAF010000062.1, read on the forward strand.
ACATACTAAAATTCCAAACAAAGCAGCGTAGGAAAGCATAAAGCTCAAAGTGAGACTATCTTCCGGAAATAAGATTAAATGAATTGTAAATGTAAAACATAACACACCTAGAAGATCAACCTTAACATACAATAACCTTGCTATTGCAATAATGGTTAACATTAAAAATGCACGGATTAATGAAGGAGAAGCTCCTGCAAAGAATAAGAATGTAAAACTACTGACAATTAAAAATAGTTTTAAAGCCTTTTTACTCAACAAAAAACTTACAAAATAAGTTGAAAGAAAACCAATAATTGCAAGATGCATACCTGAGAGAGCTAAAACATGTGAAAGTCCTGCTCTTCTAAAACTAGAAGAATCTTCTAAAGATATAAAATCTTTGTTAGCTGAAAGCAATGCTAAAAGAAGTGAGCCTGCCTTTTTCCAACCATACAATAAGCGATTAATTAAAAATCTTAAATGTGTTCTATATAATAGAAGATTATTTTGCCAACCTAAAAAACTTATGGGAGCTTTTTCAAAAACAAAAAAGTTTTTTTGAGTATTTTCTTTGACTTTTCCATCTTTAGAAAAATATCCTTGCACCTCAATTTTAACACCTTTGCAAAACATAGAAACATCATTATGTCTATTCAAAGTGGAACTGCCCATATAATTTTCTCTTATAATTGTTGCTGGAAAAAACACTGTTATTATGCCATTACAACTGAACATTGAATCATCTTTATATTTACATCTTAATAATTTTGCGCTTGCTTTGTAGAATTTAACTCCTGATGGCTTAACATCTTCATTTAATACAAACGTAATTTTTTCAATTTTATTTGTTTGTGCTAAAGAAAGAAAAGGTATTTTTGAAAGATTTAGTCGAAATACTGCAATACTAGAAATTAAAAACCCTATAGCTATTATCAATATGAAAATAAAAACTTTTTGTGATGCAAAACATCTACTTAAAATAATAACGATAAAAATTAAAACCATAAATAAAGATTTTACTAAAATAGAAATATTCAAGATAAAGAAAAAGTAGAAAAAAAAGCATGTTGAAAAAGCTAAAACAATGGCTGGAACAAAATTAAAGTTTTTTGAATCTAACATCATCAGCAATATATTGATTTTTCTTTTGTCTTTTTGGCACAAAAAGGGCTTTTTAAGAGCATTTTAACAAACATTGCTTTTGAATATTTTTAATGTTATAATCCACGTGGCTAGGTTTTAAGGAGATTGTATGAAAAACTTTGAAGAAAGATTGAAAAAACTAGAAGAAATTGTTGAAAAAATTAGGAACAATGATGTTCCTATAGAAAATGCTATTTCTATGTTTGAAGAAGGAATGAAAATATCAAAAGCATTAGAGAAAGACATCGAAAAAATGGAAGGAAAGGTTAATATATTGATGAATCAACCACTAGAAGCTGATGAAAAGCCAGAACTAGAATTATTTTCTTAAAAATCTATGAACACAACCTATAAACCCATTCAAATATTGCCAGCCGAAACAGCACTGAAAATTGCTGCAGGGGAAGTAATTGAAAAACCTGCCTCTGTTGTTCGTGAATTATTAGATAATTCTATAGATTCAGGAGCGGATAGTATTATAGTTGAAATTGAAGATGGTGGTATTTCAAAAATCAAAGTTTTGGATAATGGCTGTGGAATGACACGCGAAGATTTGCTTGTTTGTACTTATACGCATAGCACAAGCAAAATACGAGTTGCAGACGATCTACTTCACCTTTCTTCTTTGGGTTTTAGAGGCGAAGCTCTTTCTTCTATTCAAGCAGTAAGTGATTTGGAAATTACTTCAAAACGTGAAGAACTTCCTGCATGGAAGCTAAAAAACAATAGAGTTGAAGCTGTTGCTTTTTCTGGAGGAACAAGTGTTGAAGTAAAAAATCTTTTTGAAAACTTTCCTGCACGCAAAAAGTTTTTGAAAAGAGGACAGTTTGAAGCTTTAAGCTGTAGGCAGATTTTTATTGAAAAGTCATTACCTTTTTACAATATAAATATGACTTATAGTGTCAATGGAAAAATCTCATTGGTATTTGGAAAAGTTTCTTCTTTGAAGGAACGTTGCTTGCAAGTTTTCTCTTCTGCTTTTGGTTTTAAAGAAAATGAAAAATTATTTTTTGAACTCTATCACAATAGCGAAGATTTTAGCTTTAATTTAGTGCTTGGAACACCTGATGTATATCGTTCTAGCAAAAAATATATTAATGTATTTGTAAATGGAAGAAAGATAAACGAATATGGCTTTATTCAATCTATATGCTATGGTAGCGAAGGTTATTTTCCCAATGGAAATTATCCTGTAGCTTTTTTGTTTTTACAAGTTAATCCTTCACGTGTAGACTTTAATATTCACCCAGCAAAAAGAGAAGCTCATTTCGAAGATTATGATGAAATTCATAGAGCAATTCATAGAGTTATCAATAATTTTTATAAACAGAAAACCATCATGTCTATGTTCTCAAAAGAAGGAGAAGAAGATAAAAACTTGTCTTTCGCTGAAAATTTAGAAGGTGATAACTTGAATAGATATGGAGTCAATAGTTCAGTTTTTTCCAATGCTATAAACTCTTCTTTTAATAACCCACAAACAAATAAAAGTTCTTATTTTAATATTGACGATGTTTCTGCAATTTTCCCTATAAAAAAAGCTGATTCACAAGTTAATGAAAATATTGCAAACTTTTCTGAAGTAGCAGAAAGGAGGGCTGAATATACCTCACCGTCTTTCAAAGTATTGGGACAGTTTTGTGGCACATTTATTGCAGTGGAAAAAGACAATGCTCTATATATTATAGACCAACATGCAGCTCACGAAAGAATTATATATGAGAGCTTAAAAAAAAGTGTTGGTTCTTCTCAAGAACTTTTAGCTCCATACATATTAGAAACTGCAACAGAGAAAAATGATGCGATAATAAGAAAGAACCAAGAAGCTCTAACAAAAGCTGGGTTTAAGCTTTTGGAAATAGGAGAAGGTAAATGGGAAATTTCTGCAGTTCCTATTTTTTATAAAGGGACACAAAAACATTTATTATCTGATATTGTGCAGGCAAAGGATGCTGAAAATCTTATTAGCCATTTATTGGCAACAGTTAGCTGTAGAGCTGCCTGCAAAGATGGTGACATTTTAGACGAAGGAGCTATGTATAGCTTGGCTCAAAAAGCTTTTTTGTTGAAAGAACCTTTGTGTCCACATGGAAGACCAATATACTTTGTTTTGGACAAGATGGACTTGTTTAGAAAGGTGAAACGCATAACCTAGTTTTGGCAAGAAGCATACCAATTAAACAAATGAGTTCTCTAATATTCTATGCAAGAAAATGCCACTTAAAGCCAGCTTAGAGAACAAGTGTAATCTAAATAACTTTTAACCTATAAAACACATAAAAAATTGCTATCTTGCCAAAGAGAAAAACTATTGTTTTTTCTCTTCTTTTGTTTCTTGTGCTTTAGTTTCTTCTTTTGTTTCTATAACAACAGGTGATTCTTTCTTGTTAGGAACCTCTTTTTTTGCAAACAAATTAGCAACTTCACTTTTTTGCCAGTGCAAAGCCACTTGATATGGACTCTCCCCTAACGTGTTTTTATCATTAACTCCTTCAGTTGATATTGCAAGTAGACTTTCTATTGTCTTTTTGTTTGCAAAACGTGCAGCATAGTGCAAAATATTATCCCCTATTGCGTCAGTTTTTATGAGTGAAGATGTTGCAAGCATTTCAATAAATGCTTCTCTTTTTTTGAAAACTAAAGTAATTACGTTCTCTCCAACATTGTTCGCTATAAATGGATCAGCGCCAGAGTCAAAAAGAAGTTTTGAGTTTTCAGCTTGCAATCTATCAATTGCACAATATAAAGCTGTTTGCCCCTGCCTATCTCGTTTGTTTATGGGATAGCCTTTTGTCAATATAAAAGAAAAGATAGTTGGTTTCACTCCTTCTATTACTGCAAGATGAATTGGAGTGCGCCCATCAGAATCTGATAGAAATTTATCATTTCCTAATACTGCATCAATCAAGCTTATATCTTTTTCCAAAGCCATAGAAAAAGGAGTTTTTCCTTGAGAATCTCTAGCCATAGGGTTTCCTCCTGCTTGACGAATCATTTTGACAATTTGCAACTGCACACTCTTATCATAAATATTTTGAACCATAGTAATTGCTTCATGCAATGGTGTTATTCCATACATATCTTGTTGGACAGGAGAACTGCCAGAAAAAAGTAATAATCTAGCTGCTTCAATTCTACTAGATAAGATGGCTCTACTGAGTGGACTCTTTCCAGCATTATCTTGAGCATTTATATCTGCATTATAAGCCAAAAATAGTTTAATGAATGAAGCGTCACCAAAATTAGCTGCTTCGTGAAGAGCTGTGTTTCCTGATTGATTTGGAAGATTAACAAAAGCAGTGTTCCCATTTGCTGTGCTCAATAATAATTTTGCACTATTATAGGCTTTTTCTTTTACACAAATATGCAAAGGGCTGTTTCCAAGAAAATCTCTTTTAGAAATATACATAATCTGGTTTTCTGCAAAAGCTAACAAAACTTTTATTACGTGATATGAATCTTCCTTTAATGCAGAAAAAAGCGGTGTTTCATTATTATTGTTTGTTGCATTTATGTCAGCACCATTATTAATCATGTCTTTAATGACACTTGCATATCCCTTTTGACTTGCTATATGTAAAGCTGTGTTTCCATTTTCATCTTTTGCTGCAAGAGTCTTTTTATTAAAAAACCATAGCCCTCTTTTACCACCTAATTCAATTGCAAGAGTTAGTGGCGAAAAACCTTTGTCATTAAGAATAAAAATATCAGCATTTTTTTCTATTAATGCAGAACCTAAAACTTCGTTATCAAAACCCACTGCAATATGTAGAGGAGAATCTCCTACATTATTTATAGTATTTATTAAGTTGCTTTTTTCTAATATATACTGAACAATTTCTTTTTTTGTATTATTCCTAACTGCTATGTGCAAAACACTTTCTCCAGCATTATCCTTTGAATAAATATTTTTATTATTTAATAAAGATGTGAAAGTTGCAAAATTCTTCGAAAAAGAAACTATAAAAGGAGTCTCACCTTCAGTGTTCATGCTATGTATGTTAGCTCCAAGACTTGCAAGATATTGAACTAATTCAGTTTGTTCAGCTTGCACTGCAATAAAAAGAGCAGACTCTCCACGTTTGTTTTTTTCTTCTATATTGATTCCTTTTGCTACAAGCAGTTTGACTATTTCAATGTTATATTTTAGTCTGGTTGCAATATGTAGTGGAGTCTCTCCATAACTATCCTTGATGTTAGGATTAGTTCCTTTAGAAAGAAGCAGATTAAATATTTCAAGTCTTGAAGATTTCGGCATAACTATATGAAGGGGAGTATTTCCAAAAGAATCAGTGATTGTAGGATCTGCTCCATTTGAAAGCAAAACAGAAACACAAGAAGTATTACCCTTTCGAACTGCCTCATGCAAAGCTGTTGAATTTGCAACATTTTTTGCATTAACAGGGCAACCTTGTTCAATCAAATGTTTGACAAATCCTAAATAACCTTTTGAAGCTACTACATGAAGGGCAGTCATTCCATCAGTAAATCTTGCTCCATAATTTCTTTTAATAACTGATTGTTCAAACTCTTTGAAATCTCCATAAAGAGGTTCCACTCCTGCAAGCAACAAAAGGGAAGCAATTTTTGCAGCCTCTATTTTGCTAGGAGACCGATATGCAATAGTCAATAAATTACTTCCATCTTCTTTTATTCCAATAGGTGGAACCCCAAGTGTGAGTATTTGCTTAACAAGAAGCACATCATAATCTTCAACAGCATAATGAAGAGGTGTTTTTCCATTCTCATCCTTTTGATTAATCGTTTTTGAGTTTAGTATATTAGAAAGTAAGCCCACCTCTCTTGCATAAAAAAATGGAGATGAGCCAAAGTTATCTTTCTTAAAAAGGTATGCACTATTAGAAGCTAGCAATTTTGCTACCTCTACATTTCTTCTTTCAAGAGCCACTAACAAAGGTGTTTTTCCTTCAGCATCAAGACTATCAATTTTTGCCCCCTTTTTTATTAAAAGGGAAACAGCTTCAATATCATTATTTTTTGCAGAAATATGAAGTAATGTTTGCCCGTCTCTATCCTTTGCTTCAATTGTTTCTTCGTTTAGGGTAGCCTCAAATTCTGCACGTTTGCCTTCTTGTAAGTAAGAAATTATTGTAGGATTTTTTTGTATGGTTGAGCATCCTATTAAAGAGAAAAAAATTGACATGCAACTTAAAAACTTAAAGAAAGCAATTTGACGTTTCATAGCGAACCTCACACAATGCGTATCGGAGAAAATAGAGTTTTGGTTTAATTTTGAAAAAGGTTGTTATATAAAAAAAGCTACAACCTAATGATTGTAGCTTTTTCCTGATTAAACGGATTGATTACCAGCTTTCTTGACGAATCACATAACCTCTATAGTTATTGTTATCCAATACTGCTTTAACGTTTTCTAAATCTGTTGGACGAATTCCATAAAGCACCACACGAACATGTGTTTCAGTCTTTTCATAGGCTGGCTCAAAGCCAATCTCCCTAAGCTTAACAACCAACTGCAAGGCGTTTTCTTCTCTTGTAAAAGATCCCACTTGAATACGCCACAAAACACCCTTTGTTTGTTCTGAAGTTGTAGGAATATAAACCATTTTTCTTTGTGCCTGATAAGCTTCCTTAACAGGACTGTCATTCGATGTGTTTTGGTATGGAGTTTCTGAACTCTCTGCATTTGCTTGAGGTTCAACCACTTTAAATGAAGAATCATTATTAGTTTCAAGAGCAACTTCTTGTTGTCCTACTCTTTTTATTGAAACTCTAGCAATACCTTGACCGATCATCCCAATTGCTTCAGCGGCAGCTCGAGACAAATCAATTTCCCTATTTCCGACAAAAGGACCTCTATCGTTAATTCTTACAATAACTTTTTTTCCATTTGCAAGATTGGTCACTTCAACCATAGTACCAAAAGGCAAAGTTCTATGTGCTGCTGTATAATCATTCATGTCAAAAGGCTCACCTGAAGAAGTAGGTCTTCCATGAAATGGTTCTCCATAGTATGAAGCGAAAACATCAGCACTTATTATGTTGTCTGCTAAAACCAAAAAATTCAAAGAACATACTAGAAAAACTGCAATAATACATAATCTTTTATTCATGTATTCCTCCCATAGGTAATATGGATTATCGGCTAGTAAATTTTAATAATTAGAGATATAACACATAATAGTTGAGTAATTGTATAGAAAGTCAAGTTTAAAAACAAAAAACCACTAACTGCCCATAAAAATGGCAAATCAGTGGTTTTGAATTAAACATTAAAATAACATCAAATTCTATTTTTCTAGCACAGCTTTGATACGCCTAACTCCTGAAGAAGAAGATTGTTCTTTTTTAATGACAAAATGTCCTAAACTACCAGTATTTGCAACATGCGGGCCACCACAAACCTCTTTAGAAAAATCTCCGATGGAATAAACTTTTACAACATCGTCATATTTTTCACCAAACAAAGCAATGGCACCTTCTTTTTTTGCTTCTTCCAACGGTTGCATTTTCATAGTTACTTGTAAGTTTCTTTTAATTTGCTCATTTACAATGTCTTCAACTTTTTTCTTTTCTTCTTCGGTCATTGGGGAAGGATGTGAAAAATCAAAACGCAAACGTTCCGCTGTTATGTTGCTTCCTTTTTGCATAACATGTTCCCCCAACACCATACGCAAAGCTTGATGTAAAAGGTGGGTTGCTGTGTGATATGCCGTAGTTTCTTCTGAATGGTCAGCAAGACCACCCTTGAATGCTTGCTCGGAGCCTGCACGAGAAACTTCTTGATGTTTTTCAAATGCTTTATTAAAGCCCTCCATATCTACATTAAGATCATTTTCCTTTGCTAATTCTTCTGTAAGCTCTATAGGGAATCCATAGGTGTCATAAAGTTTAAAGGCAAGGCGACCTGGTATTAGCTTTTTAGGATCTTTCAGCAAATTAGGAAGCATTTTTTCAAACTCTGCTTCGCCTTTTCGCAATGTCTCCATAAACTTTTTTTCTTCTTTTTCTAGCTCATCTTTTATATGACTAGCTTTTTCTTTTAATTCAGGATATGCAACCTTATTTTCTTCTATAACTATGTCACTAAGCAAAGGTAAAAAAGATTCGTTAAGCCCTAGTTTTTTTCCATGACGCACGGCACGACGAATAAGGCGACGCAACACGTAGCCTGCACCAATATTTGAAGGTGTTATAGTCTTCGCATCACCCAATATAAAAACGCTAGAACGTATGTGGTCTGAAATAATTCTAATAGATTTATCCACTTCAATGTCTTTGCCGTAGCTTGCACCACTTAGTTCTTCTATTTTCTTAATAAGACTTGCAAATACTTCAGTGTCATAAACTGATTTTTTGCCTTGCAACATAGTAACCGTTCGCTCTATTCCCATGCCTGTATCAACGCAAAATCTTTTTAATGGAGAATAAGAACCATCAGAATTTTTAGAATACTGCATAAACACATTGTTCCATATTTCAAAATATTTGCCACAATGACACCCTGGCTTGCAATTATGCGAACATGGCTCTTTGCCTGTGTCAATAAAGATTTCAGTGTCTGGTCCACAAGGCCCAGTCATTCCTGCAGGTCCCCACCAATTATCTTCACGTGGTAAAAAATAAATGCGATTTGACGGAATGCCATAACTCTCCCATATTTTTGCAGTCTCTTCATCTTTTGGGACACTTTCGTCACCTTCAAAAGCAGTAACAGAAATCTTTTCAACAGGAATGCCTAAATATTTTTCGCTAGTTAAAAACTCAAAGCTAAATGCAATTGCTTCTTTTTTGAAGTAATCTCCTAAAGACCAGTTCCCAAGCATTTCAAAAAAAGTTAAGTGAGAAGCATCCCCTACTTCGTTTATATCGCCTGTGCGTATACACTTTTGAAAATCTGTAAGCCTTGTTCCCTGTGGGTGAGCTTCTCCTGAAATATAAGGAACAAGAGGATGCATCCCTGCAGTTGTAAATAATACTGTGGGGTCGTTTTCAGGAACTAATGACTTACCCGAAATCTCTTTATGCCCTTTGCTCTTAAAAAACTCAATATACATTGAACGCAATTCATCTGCAGTGATATCAGTTTTCATATAATCTTACCTCTATGATGATTGGAATATGCTAAACAATTGAATACATTCCATTTAATATAATAAAAATGAATAAAAAAAACTATCCATAATTGAAGTTATCAAATTATGGATAGTTAAACAAACTTGTTTAAAAAAGGTATATTGGGGCTTTCAATCTAACATACCTTATTTTTGCTTATGTCTTCTGGGCTAACTCAAAAGCGTTATCTTATCTCAACAAAACTTACAGTTTTTCTATCACTTCTATCGAAAGTCCCGTTGCCTTGACTATATCTTCATAGGACATTCCCATATTTATTAGATTTCTTGCTGTTTCCACTATCCCTTCCCTTATACCTTCTCTTATTCCCTCTTTTCTTCCCTCCATTCTTCCTCTCTGCATGCCCAATAATATTCCTGCCTCACGCTCTTCAGCTGTTCGCACTGCTAGTTCTGTCTCAAAATTATATTCTGTCTGTAACATATTCTTTATCCTCTTCCTTTGTTTTATAAG